>DAIDJA010000476.1 GCA_027451605.1 Acidimicrobiales bacterium | reverse complement strand
GACCCCGGCGGCTACCACCTGGTGTGGCCACGCGACGCGGTGCAATCGGGCTTCGCCATGCTGGCCTGCGCGCACCACGAGGAAAGCCGTGCGCTGCTGGCCTACCTGATCGCCACGCAGAACGCCGACGGCCACTGGGCGCAGAACTTCTTCACCGACTCGCGTCCGTACTGGACCGGCGTGCAGCTCGACCAGGCGGCGCTGCCGGTGCTGCTGGCGGCCAAGCTGGACGAGCTGGGCCTGCTGCACGACGGCCTGCGCGAAGCGGCCACCGGCATGGTGCGGCGCGCGCTGGCGTTTGTGGCGCGCACCGGCCCGGCCAGCGAACAGGACCGCTGGGAAGAGAACCCCGGCATCAATCCCTACACGCTGGCCACCGCGGTGGCCGCGCTGGTGGCCGGCGCCGAGCACGGCTTCCTGGCGCCGGCCGATGCCGACCACGCGCGGCTGCTGGCCGACGACTGGAACGTGCGCGCCGAGGACTGGATCTACGTCGAGGGCACCGACCTCGACCGGCAGCACGGTCTTGCCGGCCACTACGTGCGCATCGCGCCGCCCGGT
>DAIDJA010000475.1 GCA_027451605.1 Acidimicrobiales bacterium | reverse complement strand
GAGAAGGTGTTAATGGGATTATGTCATGGTTGTATTTTGACCTACCCTCGAGAGAAGTATATTGAGAACCAACGCCTTGTTGGACTCCATTATTAAAATACGAAACTAGTCTAGACATTACGGCTGAATTATTCCGAGAAACTGAAGATTAGAGACAATTTTGCCGGTGTCATCGTTTAATTTGATAACGCACAAATGGCGCGTTGGCATCGATACCTAGCGCCAAGGTGAGGGTCGCGGGTTCGAATCCCGTCGTCCGCTCTTTTGTTTTTCGGCTCTTAGTTTTTAGGGAGCTTCGCGTATTAGCGGGGTATGGGTAATCAAATTAGTGGTGTATCCACTAATTTGACACGGGGGCGCTTCATTCTTGAAATTAGTGAAGATACTCTATTTCCTGGTAGATTTATTGTGTTCTGTATACTTCACTTTAATGTAATGTCTACATCATGTTAACATAATGTCTATGCTATACTTCTTGTATGTCTGAAATGCGATACATAAATACTCAAGAAATACGTAAAAATCTAGTGGGTTTTTTAAAGAGTCTCGAATCAGGTGACGAAGTGGTAGTTTTAAA
>DAIDJA010000474.1 GCA_027451605.1 Acidimicrobiales bacterium | reverse complement strand
GTGCCCCCGAAAAAGACAAACACCCTGTTCAGAGGCTTAATTGACCCCCAAAATGAGTAAAAGCGCCGAAGTCAGGTTCTAACTCTCCCTCGTTTTCAATTAAGTCACAGATTTAATTAAAAATGGTGGATGGCAGGTGAATAGCCACAAATAAACAACATATCAATTCAGCGGTTTCAGACCTGCTCAATCTCGACGATCGAGTCCCAGCCGCCGCCGAAGCTCGGGCCAACTGGTTGGCTCACCCTCGTGACGCGGCGTCTCCGCCCATAACACGACATCACGCCAATCTCGACGAGCGACGTCAGCGAAGTGTCTCAATCGCTCGACATCGCCCTCCGAAAGACGAAGGATCGATAGAAGCACTCGATCGAATTCACACGTCGGTGGTAACTCACCCTGAGATGGCAGAAGTAACGCCACGGTCTCCGCTTCGGCGACGCTAAACATTAGCTCGATCGCACTGCGCAGCTCAGGGCTCACTGACCTGATAGGGTCGTCAGGGGACACGCAGGTAGACCCCATCCCAGGTGTAGCCGAAGTCCTCCTGGAACATCCGCGATTCACGGGCGTAGACCGTCTCAGTCCTTTGTGGATGCCGACCTGATGAAGCAGGCCGTCCTCAACGTGATCTTGAATGGCGCTCAGGCGATGAGCGCTGGCGGCAAGCTTTGGGTGACGCTGGAAGAAGACAGAAAGATGGCGATTCTGCGGATCCGCGACGAAGGGCCCGGCATTCCCGAGGAGATCAGGGGCAAGATTTTCGACCTTTATTTCACTACCAAGAGCGAAGGCAGCGGAATCGGACTGGCAATGACTTATCGCATCCTTCAGCTTCACCATGGCAGCATC
>DAIDJA010000473.1 GCA_027451605.1 Acidimicrobiales bacterium | reverse complement strand
ATGAACTGAAATAAGTAACGAAGGCTTTTCAATTCCGGTAATTCTGCTATGCCATTTTCTGTCAGACCGATTGAACCAATATCAAGGTATTTCAGAGACTTAAGCTCTTTTAACTGAGATACCGATCGATCAGTCAGACTACCACACATAATTAGTGAAAGAATTTTTAATTTATCAAATCGCTTAAGATGTTTGATATCATCATCAGAAAAATCATTGCCTCGTATAAACAATCCGAACTCTTTGTCTGGCGCTGGTAAGTTATCGATTAATTTACTATTCCATTTATCAAAAAAAAAACCGGGCAGGTAATCCTGAGATTTTTTTGCTTCTTCTGAATAGATTTTATGCATAACCATGTCCTGCGCCATCCAAATTGATTTTCCACCTGAACCTTCCCAGCCAGTAATCGTATCTGCAGATAAACATGCTTCATCCTGACAAGAAGCATTGGTTGGTGCCAATAACATTATGATTAGATACAGCTTTTTCATGACTTCCTTCCATTATTTCGGGTTAAATTTCGAACGATTATTAATAATTATAGTTGTCAATTATGCCTTAGATAATTTATAAATGGGCGGAATATTAGTGGACGATTTTCAATATCCCCTCCAATTAAATTCAATTGGATTATATTTCGTGGAAAAAGAAGTGGGAATCTTTTAATGAAATAGTTTACATTTAGCCCTGTTTCTTTAACCTCTGATTGCATCGGATTGTTTAAATTACTTTTTAATAAATATTCAATTGAAATTGAATGCTCAATTCCAAATTTGAGATGAAATAATTGAAATCCGTTATTTTCAATATTTGCAATGACTCCTACAAATACTGAAATCGTTGCTTTGAATTTAGTATCTACAATATTTGCACTACCATTTTCAAGGTCAGATTTTCCCTCTATTGCTAAACTAGCTGATACTTCTACGCCTGCAAAAAACTTAAGCTGAAAATGACCAATATTCATATGGAGAC
>DAIDJA010000472.1 GCA_027451605.1 Acidimicrobiales bacterium | reverse complement strand
CAATAAATTAACTCACTTTAACTTGGAATCTCATTGGGGGGGGGGACAACTCTTTAACAGTTAAGCTGGGACGGGTCTTTAGAATACTATGTATTCCGCTATTGCTCATAAGTATTTTATTTGTCGTTGTGAATAAGGGTGTCACGATAAAGGTAAATTCTCCCAAGGTTCAAAAGGCAGCTTCTACAACCGGACCGTTAGCTATTTGGGTGGCAATTCCCGGTAAAGTCTTTCCTCCCACTTCGGTGTCTATCAGTTCATATAATCCCATAACCGGAGCTTCTACGGGCAACAGTATCTCACTTGGTACCTTAGATACTATGCGATCCATAGGATTCAGTTCTGACGGTCAATATGCGGTAGCAACGGGTGATAACAGCGGAGGCGGAATCGTAATTGATATTGCCAATTTGGCAACCAAGTCAGACGTGGAGCTCAGTGATCCAAATTACACCGACAATACGATTATGGTAACCAGTGACGTAGTTATAACCCCAAATGACAAGTGGGCTTATGTAGGCCTTAATGCACCAAATGAGATCGATTTATATATAATTAACTTGTCGGGTGGCACATATTCTTACTCTACGCCAAGCTTTACCAATAGCGAGGGCATCAACAGCTTGGCTTTGTGTCCCGGAGGTAATACTTTGCTGGGAGCCCCCGATGGCTTTATAGCCACCGGTGCATCAACGGGCAATCTCACGTTTAATCAGATTCCGGGGACTCCCACTGCCGTTGAATGCAGCGGGCTACCCACTGCCATGTTTACTTCGGGTTCTCTTGCAACCGTTAGTTCAAATGGTTCAACAACTTCAACAGGGATAAGTGTTCCCGGTTCTCAGATACTGGAAACCGCTATCAACGGTGGCAGCACTCTGTCTTTGGCTACCGGACAAAATGTGAACCAAGTGGCATCCGGCAGATATTCTTTAATCGGAACTGTTCCGTCTAATACATCTCCTATTGGTGCCGCATCAGGTGACGGTTTT
>DAIDJA010000471.1 GCA_027451605.1 Acidimicrobiales bacterium | reverse complement strand
GTGTCCTACGGCCACTATATGTTACGGAGCCGGGGTTACTGCTGATACCCACAATCCAATGATCGTCAAAAGTCTTAATGACGGCAACTCTTGGCAAGAGTTGAGTTATGGAAATATTTCCGTAACTACACTAACTGATATCACCTGTATGTCTTTAAATTTTTGTTATGCAGTTGGGAGTACTTATTACGGATTTTCTGGCATTGTTATTTCGACTTTGGACGGAGGCAATACGTGGGAAGTGGCGTATACCGGCGGGGGTGATTTTAATTCCATCGATTGCACGACTAATTTGACCTGTATCGCAGTGTTTTGGGAGACAATGGGGAATACTGCGGTCGGTGACATTACGACTAATGGATTTTCAACCGTGACTTCGATTTTACTTCCGCAACTTTTTAATTTGCCCAGCGAAGGATGTTCTCCCGCCGGATGCATTTTCTTGGACAAGGGAATACACTGTCTCGGAACTGACTTTTGTGCCATGTACGGAACCCTGAAACCACCTATGAATCCGGCTATCGCATTTTCTCAATTTGGAGCAATAGCTATTACAACGGATGGGGGTAGCAGTTGGGAGGATATTCCGGCACCTATTGATATCTATAGGATTGAAAATTTAAGTTGTTTTAGTACTCAAGAGTGCCTTGCAACTGGAATCAATCGATTATCTCAACCCGTAATTTGGACTGTCACGTATTCTGATACCACCAGGACTTGGACCGTAGGACAACCTTATGTAGTCCCAAGCCAAATTGCGTCGATTAACGGACTTTACTGCTATAACTCAAATATCTGTGTAGGTGTGGGCGCCAGTTCCAATAATGATCCTGAGATTTTTGTCAGTACAGATTTGGGGACTAGCTGGACGATACAGACATTGTCAAGTCAGTTGCCGTCACTATTGGAACTATCGTGTCTATCAACAGCAACGGCACAGTGTATTGCAATGGGTACCATGCAGGATCTTTCGAGTTCAGAGGCTTATCTTATTTCATTTGTAAAATC
>DAIDJA010000470.1 GCA_027451605.1 Acidimicrobiales bacterium | reverse complement strand
GGAACTCGCGGAGAGATCCTGCACAAAAGGCGCGTGGTGCGTCTGCACATAGTTCAGCAGGCGGCGGACATCAATGACCGTAACGATCTCAGATCCACCGCTGGTGACATAGAGGTGAGACTTGTCCGGCGTAATGGCGACATCGAAGGGTCTCGCTGCGTAACGTTCCAGCTCATCTAGCGGAACTTCAACGGTGCGATTGCCAACATCTGCGCCAAAAAGCATCAGCGTGTCTTCAAATGCGCCGCCGTGTTCAAGATGCGCCAGGGGAACGAGGTTCTTGGGATGCAACTCGGCGGCCACGCCGAGACGCCCGTCCGCAGAGACTGCCGCGTGAAATACGCCGGCAATGCCATGAAGCTGGATGCGGTCAACTACGACTGCTCTCTGCGCATCGATGACGGTGATCTCCGATTCGGGCTCTGTCCTGTGCGGCGATGGATTGGGATATACATGGGTGACGTAGACTTTGCCGCCGTCGGGCGCCATGGCCATGTAGCTGGCGCCGCGGCCCGCGGCAAGTCGCTTGATCTCAGCGCCAGTCTGCGCACTGAGAACGGCAACGTCATTGGAGATGCGGTTGGCGACGAAGAGATAGCGACCGGTGCGATCCTCGACTACGCTGGATGGCTCTGCACCAACCTTCCATGTCGCGGCAACTTCCAGGGAGCCGGTGTCGATGACGGAGATCGTATCGTCCCAGGAATTGGTGACAAAGAGGCGCGATCCATCTGGCGAGAGGGCGATTCCGCGCGGCACGTGACCAACCGAGATCGCCTTGACCGCGGTGCCGGTCGCTGAATCGAGTACACGCACCTCATCGCTCTCATTGCAGAGCACGTAGAACTGCTTTGCATTTTTGGAGGAAAGGATCTCGAGAGGCGATGGGTAAGTCAGCCGCTCTCCTACCCGACCCGTAACGACAGCTCCCACTGGCTGCACCGTCCAGATCCAGGTGCAGAGAATCGTGGCGCACACCAACACGGTGAGGCCGGATCCGGCAACGAAAACGCGGAGTATTCCCTGACGCCTC
>DAIDJA010000469.1 GCA_027451605.1 Acidimicrobiales bacterium | reverse complement strand
TCACCGGGGAATAAGAAGATTTTTGGAATCGGCGTCGTCGATAAAAAGCCTTCACCCAAACAGGGAGCCGACGTAATTCTTTATGATCACCTTTACCGGCGATTCGGAACAGTTGCCGACGATTTGGTAGCCTTGATGAAAAGACAACCCGAATTGGCGGAGCCGTTGGTTGCAAATCAGCCCTACCGTTATGTCGAAGTACACTATGGGATTCATCACGAGTGGGCGCAGACAATTGAAGATGTAATGGCAAGGCGTACCCGGGCGGATATTTTTGACGAAAAAGCCACGATGGAGGCCGTAGATAAGCTTGCCGATTTTATGGCAGGCGAACTTTATTGGTCCGATGACTTCAAAAACGAACAGATTGAGTCCTATAGATCCGAGATGACCAAATTTTATTCATTTGAACACTGAAAAGTTTAAATACAGATACCTGAAAGTAAAAAGATGACACCCATTTCCGATCCAAAGCCTCCCGTAGACTTTTCCGCAGCTCCCGATCAACTGAAGTCAAGATTGAATATAAGCTCAGTTCGATTGCCCGAAGATTTTAAGCAAAGAATAGAACGGCTGGGTATTAAAGTTTCCGATACCCCAGCTGAAATAGCGGATCACAGTCGCGACTGGTGGCCGCTGTCGTTGCAATGGGCTCAAAATGCAATGGTGCCTACTTTTCCTGGAATTGTGGTTTATCCCAAATCAACTGACGATGTCGCCGAAGTTTTAAAATTAGCCAACGAATTTGAGATTCCGGTAACACCGGCAGCCGGAAAATCCGGAGTCTCCGGCGGAGTTATTTGCGTGCCGGGATCCGTAAGTATTGATTTAATTAATCTCCGTGAATCTTTTGAAGTAGATACCGATTCAAAGACACTGACTCTTTCGTCCGGATTTTTCGGGCCGGAGATAGAAAAAAGACTCGGTGATGAATTTAATTTGACGCTCGGTCATTTTCCGCAGTCATTTGATATATCTACGGTTGGGGGATGGCTGGCCTGCAGGGGTGCCGGACAGCTCTCCAATAGGTACGGAAA
>DAIDJA010000468.1 GCA_027451605.1 Acidimicrobiales bacterium | reverse complement strand
GGCGACGGAGTAAAAAAAGGCACATCGGTAGATGTGATCCCTTTGGAGCTGAGTACATTTGAGGATTGATCCGTGACCGACCTTAAGATACAGCGAACCTTCATATCTTTGGAAAAACGGTCCGGCATGCCAACAACCGGTGAGTTGATTGATCGTTACGGCAGAGTGCACACGGATTTAAGGATTTCGGTAACCGATCGTTGCAACTTCCGTTGCATTTATTGCCTGCCTGACGGAAACTTACCTACCGTCCCCAAAAAAATGCTTTTGAGTTTTGAGGAGATATTGCGGATCGCTGGAATTTTAAAACGGCTCGGGATTAAAACTGTGAGATTGACCGGGGGAGAGCCTCTTTTGAGAAGAAATCTTCCCCAACTTGTTTCGGGTCTCAATAGCTTAGACTTTGAAGATATTTCTCTTACGACAAATGCCTACTATCTAAAAGACGCGGCAAAAGAGCTTAAAGCAGCCGGACTTAAGCGAGTGAATATTAGCCTTGACTCGCTGTGCGAAGAAAAATTTGCAAATATCAGAAGACGCGGGGACTTAATCAAAGTTCTGCGGGGGCTTGAAGCTGCTAAGTCTGTCGGACTGGATCCCATAAAAGTGAATGTGGTTGTAATGGCAGGGGTCAATGAAGATGAGTTAGCCGAATTTATCCCATTTGCGGAAGAGATGGGAGTTACAGTCAGATTTATTGAATATATGCCCCTGGATTCGAACGGTGCTTGGAGCTTGGATAAGTTTGTGCCCTTTAATACAATACTAAATAAAATATCAGAAAGGTGGAACGTTATTCCTTGTGACAACGGTGATTCCAATGCCCCGGCTAGCTACTTTAAAGTTGTGGGCAAAAATGTCGTATTCGGAATAATCGGATCAATTACCGAGCAATTTTGCGGTTCATGTAATCGGCTAAGATTAACTTCAGACGGTACTTTAAGGAATTGTCTTTTCGCCTCAGAAGAGACCAGTCTATTGAATTCACTCAGGGAGGACAGTTCCGATAAAGAGGTGGAGATGCTGATACGTAAGGCTGTT
>DAIDJA010000467.1 GCA_027451605.1 Acidimicrobiales bacterium | reverse complement strand
ACAATATTTTGTGTGGCAGTTGATTCTGTGGGTAATTTCTTAACTTATAGTGGGGGGGCATCGTGGTCAAGTACTGCCATTATAGGAGGTACTGGAGATCCGCCTCCCGATGATATAACCTCAGTTTCATGTGGTCAGGATAAGAACAATAGTCTTTGTGAGGCAGTTGATGGCAACGGATATGTGTGGCAGATCACCGGTTCTGCCGGCTATGAGGGATGGGACAGCGGTACCTGGTCCACCGGCGGTACATATTCACCCATCGATTCAGGGACTGCTCTTACTTCAATAGACTGTCCCGTCGTAGTGGGTAATAACGAAGGTGTATGCGTTATCTCAGATGCAAAAGGAAACGCTTTTGTCCTTTCCACACCTTCTTCGGGAAGCCCGTCTTTGACCAGCCAGTCCTATGATCCGGGAAATGACACCGTTTCTGTGGGTTGTGAACCGGGAGTATTGCTTTGTGATCTATTTGACGGAATAGGACAGGTTGTGAAAATTGATTCGCCGACTAACGGCTCTTCCTGGTCGCCTCCGATTAACCTTGATTCGGCTTCGCTTAATTCTGTTTCCTGTTATTCTTCCGCTAATTGTATCGCAGTAGACAGTTTAGGCAATGCCTTTAAGGGTACATTCAGTTCCGGTTCATGGTCTTGGGTGAAAGTTGCAACAGGAGACAGCTCAAGATATAATTCAATATCATGTATAACTGGACCATTTTGTCTGGCAGTTGATTCATCGGGTAATGCCTACTATACAACAGACGGTACAAGTTGGTCTCAAACTGGCTCAACTGGAGACAGCAATTCACTAAATTCTGTTTCCTGCGTTTCAACGTCGTTTTGTATTGCAGTCGACGGTGCGGGACAATACTTGTCATATGATGAATCCACGAACAGTTGGTCGACGCCGTTTTCAATCGACACCAACGGGCTAAATTCTGTCTCCTGTATAACGGGACCATTTTGTCTGGCAGTTGATACCGCCGGTAATGCATAGGTTACGACAAACGGTACAAGTTGGTCTCAAACTAGCTCAACGGGAGTTAC
>DAIDJA010000466.1 GCA_027451605.1 Acidimicrobiales bacterium | reverse complement strand
AATAGCTTGGCAATAGGGGCATTGATTTGTTGTTCTATCGGTATCCGGGTTCGACGAGACGTGATCAACACCGCTTATATAGAATGGATAGCCGTCAGGCGTGACAATCCACCACCGGCCATTTTTAAAGGCGGTATGAAAAAAACCGGTTGCAACAAACGGAGTGGTAGAGTAGCCGGCCGATCTTTCGGCTCGGTTACTCGAAGAAAGACTAATAAAAAGTGAAGCCAAAACGATGATTACCAGGAATAGACTTAGCTTTTGTACCCATAGACGGCAGGATTTGAAAGCGGTAAATCTCACAATTCAATCTTATAGTATCTACCTAAAATTTGCAATTTCAACCATTTGAAATTAAAATTAATTGAAGTGCAACAAAACAAGATTAAAAGAGCCAAAAGGTTTATATTCAGCACAATCTCTTTCGTGTTTTTGAGTATTTCTATATTTACAATGATCCAATCGTTGCCGTCAGCGGTGGCCACCGGCACTAACCCCACGGTTACATTTAGCCCGATGCTTATTGATGCAAATGCCAATAGCTCAAACCGGGTTAATATTTCTGCGATAGCCTGCCCGTCAATTGACATATGTTTGGGAGTTGATTCATCGGGTAGGCTCCTTACATATTCCACTACAGGTAGTAACGGGGGGCCGGCAGATTCGACCATAACTTCAATCGATGCTTCAACATCTCTCAACGATATCTCGTGTCCCCCTCAAGCCGGTTCTCAGCCACAATTTTGCCTTTTAGTTGCCGACAACGGAAAGGTATATCGGTCAGATATCGTTAACGGTTCGGCTGGATCTTTAAGTGCGAATACCATTGACCCAAATACTGCAATTATTACCGTGTCGTGTCCGTCTGCTTCTTTATGTATTGCGGGTGATTCCAACGGAAATATATTAACTTCGACAAATCCAACGTCAAACAGTGGATGGGCAATATCTAATGTAGACGGTTCCAATGCTATCGTATCGCTTTCGTGCACATCTGCTTCTTTATGTGTTGCGGGTGATTCCAACGGAAATATATTAACTTCGACAAATCCAACGTCAAACAGTGGATGGGCAATATCTAATGTA
>DAIDJA010000465.1 GCA_027451605.1 Acidimicrobiales bacterium | reverse complement strand
AAAAAGCACTTCTGAGCGCTATGGCTGAAAACGGCGTTGCGACAAAAATCTGGGCCAAAACTATCCCGATAAACGATTCGGTAAACGAGATATTTACGTGGGATCCGATGATACCATACGGTCCTATGATTTTGAGCAACAAAAGCCCTGACACTAACGGCGGAAAGCCGATCGGTACAGTTGTTAAAAAAAAACAAATCTACTGATATATCTGTGTCGACTCATCGAAATCAGATAAATTAAAGGAACGATGGTCAAAAAAGTTATTATCGTTGATATCGTTGAAGCCGCTACAGAAATCTCGGTTGCCCTTATTAGTTGAGAATCTTTTAAGGTCAGATCTACAGACGTCAAAAGAAAATAAACTATGGGCAAACCAAGATAAATTGAAATTATTAGAGCCAGCAGCGCCAAAACTGTCGTTGGATTTAACAGTATCTTTATCAGGGCTTGTCTGTGAGAATACATATTTATAAGTTAGCTTATTTTGTCATCCCTTTGAATTAATGATCTTTAATGTGGAACTTGAGAGATCTGATTTGTTGCCCGTCACACTGAATGATTTTGGACTTTCAATTCCATTTTCATTAAAGATCTTTTGTGCTGGCTCCGATAGGAGATAATTCATAAACGCGACCGCTCCGGACTTGTTTGCGGCATTTGTCACCACGGCAATTGTATACACTGCCCCGGGAGAAAGATTGGCCATTGACTGGTATGGAATATGCTGGTTCACCGCTTCGGCCAAATAGAAAAAGCCTCCATCCAGCTGTCCGGACTCAAGTCTACCAACCAAATCTTCTTCCGGAAAAACATTACTGCTGTTTGAGACTATCGAATCGAGTGCACCATTATTTGTTAATTCAGCCTCTTTTTTAACCAACGAAACAGTAAGTACGCCCTTGGGGTCTAGGACCGGGTCTGTTCTACCCACTTGAAAACCGGGTTCTGTCACTACGTCATACCATGGTTTAGTTTTAAACTGCGAATAGAACTTTGAACTTTTTGAATATCCGAATACCAGCGGCGATGTTCCAAAAATGATATAGTTCTGAATCCCTATAGGAGTCTTATCCAGCAGCAAATTGTTTACCGAAG
>DAIDJA010000464.1 GCA_027451605.1 Acidimicrobiales bacterium | reverse complement strand
TCCCGCGCAGACGTCGATCGAGGTGCGATAATACCAGAGTACCTCGGCTCGACCGGCGTGAAAGAGCGTCCAGACATTGATGCCGGATGACACGACGGCCGCAATGCTGCGGCGTCAGCGATGGACGGCTATGCCCTTAAAACCGCCGACTTGGATAACGGTGTCAACAAACTTAAAGTTGTGGGTAAAGTTTTTGCGGGTCAGATTTTTGACGGGGCTATTCAATCCGGGGAAACAATTCGGATAATGACCGGAGCTTGCGTACCGAATGATGCGGATGCCGTTTGCCCCCAGGAGTTTGTTGAAATCACCGACGACGATTTAAATGAAATTTACGTTCCTACTATTTTATGTAAACATGAAAATATTCGATTCCCCGGTGAAGATATTTCAATCGGGCAACAGCTCCTATTTAGAGGGCAGAAAATCGGTCCGTCACAAATCGGAGTATTGAAGAGTATGGGGATTTCTTCGGTGAAGGCTATACCTAAGATAAAAGTCGGTGTCGTGTCTACCGGTGATGAGCTGGTTGAAACAGGGTCTCTATTGCCGGGTCAAATAAGAGATTCAAACAGGCCCACAATCTTGGCTTCGGTCGATAAAATCGGCGCTGTAGCCGTAAATTATGGGATAGTAAGCGATGATCGCAATCTTATAGAGCAAACATTTCTCCAAGCGGCATCCGAGTGCGATTTGATATTAACCACCGGCGGAGTAAGTGTAGGCGAGGCAGACTTCATATCTACGGTATTGGATAGCATATGTCAAGGTGCCATGGAATCGGTAAAAGTCGCCATCAAACCGGCAAAACCTCTGGCCTTTGGGATTACGTCAGAATCCAAGTGTCCGCTAATTAGCCTTCCCGGTAATCCGGTTGCATGTTTGGTGAGTTTTCATTTGTTCGCAAAGCCTTTAATCAAAAAGATGATGGGACACAAGATAGACAATATCAGAACCATTAGAGCAATTGCCAGTGATGACTTTGACCGCTTCTCTGACGGCAAACTGCATTTGGACCGTGGCGTACTCAGCGTTTCGGAAGAAGGATGTCTTAGGGTGAATCGGCAGGCTAAACAGGGTTCCCACATGTTAAGACTTTTT
>DAIDJA010000463.1 GCA_027451605.1 Acidimicrobiales bacterium | reverse complement strand
ATAAGTGCAAACACGAGATCTTTAGGCCAAATATCTTTTAAAAGATCGCTTAATACATTGGAAAATCTGTCGTCTTTTGCGATCTGTCTTCCGAAACGCGACTTTGACACTTCCATCATTGACAGGAATTGCTTTGAAACTTCCCTAAAGGTTCTACAATCTACCAATCTTGACAAAAGCAGATCTCTTTCTTCATATAACAGTAAATCTTCTTCGTTTAAATCGTCGTCTTTTACCGGCACAAGTCGTCTGGATTTTAATTCCACCAGGATGGATGCAATCAAAGTAAATTCAGTTACGCGATTCAAATCAAACTGGTCCAAAGAATTTACTATTGCTACAAATTCATCTACAATCAAAGCCAAAGACAACTCGCTGATATCGAGATCATGGCTAACAATCAACTTATAAAGTACGTCAATAGGCCCTTCAAATTGATCCGTTTTAATGTCAAAAACCATATATCCTTAAAATTGATTGAACTTAGTCGGCAAAATACTCCGTTGATATTTAAAATATTTTAGGCTATCTAATGGGTAATGATAGCCTCGAATACAAAATACGGTATCGCCAATTAATAATCTACCTATACATACTATAAAAAATGGCGGCAGTCGATGCAATATCAATGCTTAAATTCTTTTAGTAATCATATTTAAACACCAACAAGCAACCAATTAGTCTTCTGTTTGATTTTAAGGAAACTTCTAAAGGGCTATCATTATAAAATGCCAATTGTATTTTCGGGAGTAAGGCCAACGGGTAATATGCACCTTGGAAACTACCTGGGCGCATTCAAAAATTGGGTGGCAAGTCAGGAACAAGCCGAGTCTTATTACTGTATAGTAGACCTTCACGCTCTGGCCGAAGAGACCGACCCCAAGGCCTTGAGCCAAAGAACAATAATGACTGCCATAACTCTTCTGTCAATCGGTCTTGATCCCAACAAATGTACACTATTCATCCAGGGGCAGGTAACATCTCATGCCGAAATGGCGTGGTTACTTTCTTGCGTCTCTTCGTACGGTGAGCTTTCCCGAATGACTCAATTTAAAGATAAATCCCGAACCCACGAATCCAAGAAGGGCGAATTAAGCGTAAAGGT
>DAIDJA010000462.1 GCA_027451605.1 Acidimicrobiales bacterium | reverse complement strand
GGAAACAACAACTCAATTAACGTCTATAACGCCGTAGGATCAGCCGATCTGCTTATAGACGTAACGGGATACTATACCGCTTCGGATATACCCACAGTATCTTCGGTTTCCCCTTCATTTGGATCAACTGCCGGAGGCACCACGGTAACCATTACGGGAACCGGTTTCGCTAATGCAAAAGCTGTCTATTTTGGTTCAGCACCTGCCGCTTCATTTAGCATAATTTCTGATAGTTCCATAACCGCTACATCACCGAGTGACTCGGCAGGTCAGCAAGACGTTACGGTGGTTGGTCAAAATGGAGTAGGTATAAAAACAGCATCTGACATTTTTACTTATTTTTCATTTAATGTTAATAGAACCGAACCAGCGCCTCTTACAGGAATTGATTCCATTGTCTGCCCGAATTCCTCCATTTGCTATGCCTGGGCAGAAAATGGAGTTACTTTTGAAAAGTCTGGCAAAATCATTGGGGAGATGCAACTAATGTCTATCGACTTGTCTACATTCACATGGGCCATTGACTCAGGTACTCCCTACCAATATGCAAAATCTGGTGGTCTTGCCAGTGATTTCAAATCGTTAATAGTTTGTCCCACGGCTTCTATTTGTTATACATATGGCTATAAGTCATCCAATGTGCCAATCATTATTTCGACCACCCCCGGATCAACGACATGGACGAATGACACTATTCCTTCGGGGATAAACGTAGCATCGGGCTTGAGTTTTAACTGCGTAGGTACTTCGATGTGTTATGCATCCGGAACCGATTCATCCAATGGATTGATTATCCTTTCAACCACACTCGGATCTACGGCATGGACAAATGACCTGATTCCTTCGGGAACAGTCTTTTCATCCGGCGTTAGTTTTAACTGCGTAAGCACTTCGATCTGTTATGCATATGGAACTGATGCATCCAATTCGCCTGTTATCTTTTCAGTCGCCCCGGGATCAACGACATGGACAAATGACGCTATTCCTTCGGGGATAGGCGTATCATCCGGCTTTAGTTTCACCTGTGCGGGAACTGCGATCTGTTATGCGTATGGTCATAATACATCCGGTTGGCCCACTATCCTTTCAGTCGCCCCGGGATCAACGAGATCGG
>DAIDJA010000461.1 GCA_027451605.1 Acidimicrobiales bacterium | reverse complement strand
CCCTTGCAAGGAACTTGGAATTTGACTTTGATCAATCCTGGAGGTCGAAGGCCGCCTGTAAGGATGCCAGTGATCCCGATATATTTTTCCCCGTAGGGGTTACGGGAGCGGCGATTGGTCAGATTCGTCAGGCAAAGCGTGTATGCAATTCATGTGAAGCAAGATCGGACTGTTTGGAGTTTGCTTTGGCCACAAATCAAGAGTGTGGAGTTTGGGGTGCAACCACAGAAGATGAGCGTCGCAAACTTCGACGGGCTTGGCTTGCCAAAAAAAGGGAATCGGCTTTAGCTACCGCTTAGCTGGTTGCATTAGTCAATCTAAAACAATCCTTATTTAACTAAGATCCCTTTTTCCGTGATCTATTCGATCGTGGTTATAGGTTTAATTAAATTAACTGGCACAGTTATTTGAGCTTTGGTACCGTTTTCAGTTGTCAGAATAAGTTCACCGTTTAACTGATTCTTGATTAGGTCTCTTACTAACAAGAGACCCAGTGAATTGCTTTTTTCAAACGAGAAGTTTTCCTCAAGTCCGATGCCGTTATCGCTGACTGTAACTACCAAGTTTTGGTCAACATATTCGAGACGAACCGAAATATTAGGCTGATCATTTTGCATTCGTATGAATGCATGTTCCAGTGCATTCTGAATAAGTTCAGATATGGCTACCGCAAGAGGAGTTGCCACCTCGGCTATCACAACTCCGACGGCAACGTCTACGTCAAAACTGACTTCAATGTCGTCACTTAAAGTGTCTCTGGCAAATTTTACTAAAAGATCTATAATTTCGTTGAAAGGTACTTGGTTGCTGGAATCTCTCGATAACATTTCATGAACTATGGCAATCGATCTGATACGGCGTTCTGCCTCCGAAAGGGCATTTTTTGCTTCAGCATCTTTTACTCTTCTTGTTTGGAGTCTTAAAAGTGAAGAAATAGTTTGAAGATTATTCTTTACGCGATGGTGAACTTCTCTTATAGCGGCATCTTTTGTTAAAAGCAGCCTGTCCTTTTGTCTTAATTCTGAAACATCTCTGACTAAAATGAATCCCCCGGTTATTTCATTTTGCTGTATTAAAGGGAAAGATTCTATCAAAATTATTAAATCCTTATTACGATC
>DAIDJA010000460.1 GCA_027451605.1 Acidimicrobiales bacterium | reverse complement strand
CACGTTAACCTATTTTGAGAAAAATTTAAGGTTAGTATCAGGAATTGGAAATAATCACCTTTTTATTTGGAATAACTTCGCGGTAACAATTTGATGTTTCCGTATTCTTGAGGGAAGTAATTCGATCGTTTAAGAGTGCAACTTTATGTTACCGTACCTATGAAAAAGATAAATATGACAGTTCGGAATTTTATTTAAAATTGCAGATCTGCATTGACTTTAATGTTTTTGGGGTATAAGTTAAAGATAAGGCTTAAATCTTTGCCGTTTAAAGATACGGGCTTAACAAAGGAAATAACATGAAAATCAAGACAAGATTCAGGGTTTTGGCTCGAACCGTCATCTATCTGACTGTTGCGGCGATTGTGCTCGCCGCATGCTCATCAAATAGCTCAAATGGTTCGGTCACGACTTCATCGCAGACGAACTCTGCTACAAAAACTTCATATTCACTTATGACGAAGAGCTCTCCTTTTGGAACAATAATAGTTAATTCGAGTTCAATAACTCTTTATATGCTGACCGCAGACAGCCCGTCAAAAAGTGTTTGCAACGGTGGCTGTCTTAGTATTTGGCCTCCTGTTGCCTATAGCTCGACAATAAAGGTTCAATCACCCTTGAAACAGTCCCTCGTGGGTGAGATCACCCGGTCGAACGGATCAAAGCAGTTGACTTATAACGGTCACCCTCTGTATACCTATTCCGGAGACTCTAATTCCGGGCAATATAACGGACAGAGACTTTCGTTTCCGGCTGGTTCTTCCAGCCCAACCGGTCATTGGTATGTTATAGGAGTAAACGGAAGTCCGATAACGTCATCGTCGACCTCGGGGAATTCGGGCGGCTACAGTTACGGATAAGTTGTATTGATTGGTCTGTCTAATCGGTGGTCTTAATTTCGTAGCCGTCTCATACTAAAATCAGAAGAATTTGAATTGAACAGTGAACTTGGCTAAACTTGCCGGATATGGATGGTAATTTAACCCTAGCCGAACGACTCGGTTATCCAGTCGATACCCGAATCCTAATAATAAATTGTGATGATTTAGGATCTTCAAACAGCGCCAATATTGGCATAGAACAGTGCTTTAATCAAAAGGTGGTGACGACTGCAACTTTA
>DAIDJA010000459.1 GCA_027451605.1 Acidimicrobiales bacterium | reverse complement strand
AACAAAGCAAAAGCAAAATAAAAAGGCCGGGGGCAAGTGCCCGGCCCATCGCTCAAAAGACCGAAGTCTTACAAGCCAATCTTGCGACGAAGCAGTCCGGCCAATCCGAGGAGGCCGCTGCCGAACATGATAAAGGTTCCCGGCTCGGGAACGATTGTCAGGTTGTTGAATGCAACGTCACTTCCGTTGCCTGCGGCATTATTAAATACATCAATGCCCAGAAGAGACCCGGAAAATGTGCCGCTCCAACTGTCTGTCCCGGCAACTGCACTATAGGTGTTGGCACCCGTAACAGTGAAAGAAATATTGAATGCGGTATGATACTGATAACCCATGCTTCCAGCACTCACATCGCCGCCGGACCCCGCATCACTGTAAAAGTATCCACTGCCGGTATACCAAGGGTTCGTAGAATCCGGCTCCGCGCCATAAATTCCAAATGTGATGGCCGCACCAGAGCCGTTTAACATGTCAACACCGACATCTGTGTGAGGGTTCGTGGCGGACATCTCAAAATCGAAGGAAACTGTCTGGCCAATCGCTAAGGCTCCTCCGGAAAACATATGGGTTTCGGTAATAGTTCCAATGACGTTGTTCCCGTCTGGATAGGTATACATCTGCCAATAATTGGGGATCAGAGTCCAAGTACCAAACCCGCTTCCTGATCCACCGGTGCCCAGTGTCTGCTGCCAAACCTGAACGGGATTTGAATTTTGATCGACGCCGTCCGGGTTGCTGCCGGGGGCGGCCGTTGCAGTGTATGAAACATTGTCGGCGGCGGCTGCCAAACTCGCTGCGCCAATCAAGCTGATTAGAGTTAATACGACTTTCTTCATAGTTTTTTAGGTTCAGTTGACGACATTTGACTCTCCCTATTACTTACGTCGGTAATAAAGGATTATTTAGAAAAATATCAGAAACGCTGTGGCTTTAGCACCACCCTTTCGGGTGGGGAAGGTGGAAAACCTAGGCTGCCGGATCGAGGTTAGTCGTTAATTTGCTTTAACGTTATAGAACCTGTTGGTTGGAGAAATTTGGGTGATGACTGTCTCAAGAGAGTCATTTCCCATAAAGGGACTGCCAAGGTTCGACCAGGAAAGATCCGTTATGGAATTCTTATATTTCAGTTGATAAGTGTGCC
>DAIDJA010000458.1 GCA_027451605.1 Acidimicrobiales bacterium | reverse complement strand
GTTAGGTTCTTCAACAAACCCTCTGTGGAAACACTACCTCCCCCTCCGTTGCCTAAACGATCACCAATTAAAGCTGCAATATACAATGGATCGTCAATTGTCCACGGTTGTGGGTCATGGCCCAGGGCAGGATAGATACCCGGCATTAATTTGGGGTTTTTATCGGCCTGCGCTATATATTCGTTAATGCCGTCTACGTAACTTTGGTTCATGCTAACGATATCTTTACCGGCTTGGCCAAAGTTGTGATTCATATTGTACAGCACTTGTTGCAGCTGAGTCTGTGAATAAGGAGCCTGCTGAAGACTGGATTTGTCCATTGATTCATAACTACATGCGGGACCCAAGAAACCGGACAAATCACCTGCACCGTAGTGTCTGAGGACATCCATTGAGAACAACCTTTCAGTAGCTGCGGCATATCCGGCACCATAGGCCATATTTGCAAGTGATGTTCCGTAAATATGTGGTATCCCTTGCTTATCCCACTCGATTTTAACACCGACTTTTGGATTTGGAATCGTTACGTTTGCAATATCGCTTTTAGCGACACCGAGGGTTTCGGGAAAAAAATACGATGTCAAGCTTTTTGTGGTCAGGGAGTTCTGTGCGTAAAGTAAGTTCGCATAGGGCGCAACCTCATTTAGTGTATTAGGTGGAATGGCACCCGTTTTTAAATAGGCCTCAAGCTGACTTAAATTTGCCTGTCCGTTTGTACCGGGGGGATCAATGGCAAGTACGTTATTACTTAAATCGGTTATATCCGTATAAGACGGCGCCGATGTTTTCGTTACATTTATCATCGCAATCGACAGAGTTGCAACAATCAAAATAACAACGATGGCAATAATTGAAAAGGTTATTGTTTTGCCTTTAGTACTCATAAAAGAACGGACTTTCTATCTATATAATTTTTTAATATTCATCTGAACAAGCATTCCAATAGGGTTTGGAATTTTTGCATTGTATAATGCTAATCTGATAAAAAAGTTATTTCAAATCTAAAATAATAGAATTTAGGCAAAGACCGGTCTACAACAAATTTACAAATAGTTCCACGAACTCCAAATACGATGTAAATTATTTACTATGTGCCTCTAAAACTTTCTGAGAAGTTTCAACAATCATTGCCTCAGATTGAACACCGTTTATAA
>DAIDJA010000457.1 GCA_027451605.1 Acidimicrobiales bacterium | reverse complement strand
ATAGTAAATGTGCTTTGGTCTCCACCGGCTTATACGGGAGCCTCTCAGATAACAGATTATATTATAACCGAATACCCGACAAACGGAACTCCTGTTACAATAGACACCCATTCAACTTACAATTCACTCACGTTATCTTCCATGAGTCTCACCACTTCCTATACTTTTACAGTGAGTGCAGTTAACTCTTACGGAGACTCCCTCCCCTCGGCTCCTTCCAATCCGACCACTCCGGCAAACGAACCTACCGATCCACCCAGTCAGTTTTACAGTGTTGCCAATTATCCGTATGCGGGGATGGGAACAATAGTTGCCGCCACTCCTAATGTAGATCAACTGGGATTGACAGGATACGTGTTTAACGGATGCGGTTATACCAACTACAGCATGTCAATACTTGAGCCTATTGTCTCGGGAACCGGACCCTGTACTTCGGCGCAGGTATCAAGTGTATCCGGTAGTTATACAAGCGTACCTTTTACTTTCACCTCAATTAATCAGAATTTGAACACGGCACCGTTTATGTGTAACAATATCTCACTTTCACCCATTTCGGGTGGTTTCAGCTTTTCAGACTCTATTGACCAAGGACCGCCCAACGGCAACAATCTCCCCGGGGTATCAGATTTTCTTATAACGGTGCACCCGTCAACGGGATCTTCTTATACGGATTACTTCAACTCAAGCACTTTTAATATAACAGGGCTGTCTTCCACTGAAAGCTATACCTTTACCGTTTATTGCGGTAACGCATACGGATGGAGTCTCCCTTATACCACGGCAGACCCCACTCCTCTCGCGGGTATACCCTTTGCTCCGACCGGTCTGAGCGCCACGGCTTCAGATTCACAGGCATCTTTAAGCTGGACCGCCGCTAACGACAACGGCAGTCCGATCACAGACTACCTGATAGTAATGCCCGACGGTTCTGAGATTGACACCCATTCGACCAATACATCTTATAATGTAACGGGCCTAACCAACGGAGTATCTTACTCTTTTAAAGTGATAGCAGAAAATGCCAACGGGTACTCTCTTCCTTCCACTGCTTCCACTCCCGTCACTCCGAAAGGCTTAACCGATCAATTCAATCCCATGACCCCGACCAGAATAGTGGATACCAGAACAAATTCTGGGTATTTCGGACAAAACTCCAC
>DAIDJA010000456.1 GCA_027451605.1 Acidimicrobiales bacterium | reverse complement strand
CTTCTTATTCCCCGGTGAGCCCATCAGAGATAACTTCTTGGTACGGCACTTTGAAGAGACGTTTAACATCTGACATGCCAAATCTACGCAGTCCTGAGCCATCTTCCTATAGGTGGTTAGTTTTCCCCCGGTCACCGTAATTAAATCGGATTTAGATCGTGTTACTTTATGCTGGCGAGAAAGATCGGCGGTCTTAGAAGATAGCCTTTTCTTATTGGAGCCTTCTTTCAAAAGCGGTCTTAATCCCGACCATGCCCCAAGTACATCGGACCGCTTAATGTTGGCGGTCGTCGAATCGTTAACGGCTTGAATTAAATAATCAATATCTTCTGTCGTGCAGTCCGGATTGAAAAGGTCGCCTGAAAACTCGGTATCGGTAGTACCTATATAGGTTTCATTCCCCCAGGGAATGACAAATATTGACCTTCGATCTTTTCTTACGGGTATTACGCAGGCAATATTGCACGGTAACTTTTTGCCTTCAACGGCAATGTGTACTCCCTTTGCCGGTACAATGCTTTGGGGATGTGATCCTTCGTCAATTACCCGCACCTCATCACTGTAAACTCCGGTGGCATTGATTATGACTTTTGCCCTCACGTCTATTACTTCGTCTGCGGTAGGCGAAGTGTCAAATCTTTTTACTTTTGCCTTCAGACCTACTACTTTAGAATTTGAGTCATAAATAAAACCTACGGCTTCAATATAGTTAACCATTATCGCCCCGTAATTTTCGGCGGTCTTGGCAACGGTTAAAGTTAACCTGGAATCATCGGTTCTGGCGTCATAATAAATCATTCCGGCGGCGACTATCTCTTTTTTTAAAGAGGGAAGAAGTCTGAGGGTATCTTCGGCAGAAATCCTTTTGTGGAGCTTTCCTACCCTGAAGCCACCGGTCACGTCGTAAGCGGTAAGCGCCAATGACATTAATCGCGCGAAACTCTTATTCGCAACACCTTTTTTACCGTACAGGGGAATCAGAAACGGCAACGGTCTGACAATATGGGGTGCGTTTAAAAGTAGTCTCTGGCGCTCGGCTAACGACTCGTAAACAAGCTTTACCTCTTTTTGCTGCAAATACCTAAGGCCACCGTGTACGAGCTTTGATGATTTGGAAGACGTTCCCGATGAAAAATCATCCTTTTCAATCAAGGCGACTTTAAGCCCGCGA
>DAIDJA010000455.1 GCA_027451605.1 Acidimicrobiales bacterium | reverse complement strand
CTCTAAAATTCTAATTACACTCAATGAAAGTTCCGCAGAGCACACCTGACATTTTTTTTCTGAACCGTAGTTCGGCTGAGATATTAAATTTGTAGGGAAACTCAGATCCTTTAAAATAATCCGTCAACCGCCATTTCCTGCCGGCACATAAGTTCTGCACGGGTCTCCTCTCAAAGAAGGGCAGGCGGGCTGAGGATCCGGCGGAGTAAGTGAATCTATCACAGGCATAACCACACTGGATGCATATTTACCTCCCAAACCTATAGTGTCTGTAACTTTAGAATTTGTTTGAAAAGTGGAAAATTGCCAAACCGGAAGATCACCGCCCGGTGCTTCGATGGTAATTCTAATGCGAGAACCCGCTCTGAATGCATACAGCATCGGCAAAATTCCGATTCTTACTAGCGAATACTTTCCGGGTGTCAGGTTCTTTGGATTCGTAAAACTGTGCATAGGCTGGAATTGAGTGGACTGTGAGTCGGTCTGCCGGTACGAGGCTCTCAAATAGCCGGACTGAACGTACATCTCTTGCCCATTGGGACGAACTTCTGATACTGTAACTTGGAGATCGGTATTTACTGCTGTCGACTTGACCCAAAGATTAAGGCTTGCCGGACCGACTACAACCATATCACTTTTCAAAACAGGAGAGATAAATCCTACCCCTTCACTTCCGACGACAGGAGCCCAATCATAACCGGGTAAGGCCGCCCAGGGGTCGGTCGGCAACTGATTGGAACTCGATGACTCAGGTACGCTTAAAGTGGTCGCAGGTCTAAGTGCGGGATTGGGTTGAAATGAAACCGAACCCGATGAACTCGTTGAAGTGTTAAGTTGTCCTGAGTTGCCCAGATAGAAAGTTTTGGCGGTAGCTCGCTTTGGCGGCCATGAATTAAAATCAGCTTCCCATTCCGGTAGCATCTCTCCCGGATTTGAAGCTTCACCTCCGTTATCAAACAGGACTCTCACCCGTGGATCATCTTTCTTGAAAGCCGCTTTGGCCTGAGCGGCAGTCTTTAAGTTTGTAAATCTCAAAGGAACGGGCGGACCGGCCGAAACGCCTGAAACCTGTTCTGATACCGTAGTTTCCAATGCCGAGAGTAGCCAATTGGGCATATTGGGGGGGACTTCGTCAGCGACATAAATATACAGGAATTCGATCCATCTCGATAGA
>DAIDJA010000454.1 GCA_027451605.1 Acidimicrobiales bacterium | reverse complement strand
TTGGGCCCCAAATATGTGGCGGTAACGGGAATAAACTTACAAAGTTTAGCCAATAAGAGTAATGTAAAGGATTTGCTCACCGACGGCAACGAACTTACATATTTTAATCATGCTCGGGTTAATTCACACAATTCTCACGGCTCAGGATGCATTTATTCGTCATCGATAGCCTCTAATTTAGCGCTGGGCAAGAGCATCTATCAAAGCACCGATATTGCAGGCAGGTACCTTCACCATCTTTTAAAGGGTTCCGACGATTATGAATTTTTATCAAAATCAGGACGGATGAATTCATACGGACCGCTTCTGAACAACAAAAACATTTCCACTAACTCTAACTAAACTATAGGATTATGCCCACCGAAAGCGACCAGCAAACAGACGAATCAGTAGACGAATCACTAACCGATTTAACACAGGATTCTCCGGTCAATAGCAATTTGACCTATGCCCTTCCTCAACCGAGCCTAAAGCCAATAGCGATATTCTTAACCTGTTTGGTACTATTGGTGGCCGGAGGCCTTGCTTTTATGTCTTTTACGGGTACGACCGTCAACCAAAATGCTCCTAAGATTACCCTTCCGTTTAAGTCGGTAAATGGAAGCAAACTGCTTCAGCCAATTGTTCAGAACGATGAACCGCCGACCAATATCATAGGCTCATTAGCTTTCCCGCCGAATACGAAAATTTTAAGTCAACATGTTGGAACCACAAATCAATACAATGCCAACTTAAATTTAAAGACATACGGGGTTTCTGCGGGGAAGTTATTTGCCACATTGTCAACCGTACTAAAACGATATAAATGGAAAATTATTACCGATCAGATACAAAACTCAAATGACCTACTAATTGCATCGCTTGCCGGCAACGACGGCTTCTTTTGGACGGTAGGATTTACGATACCAATAGTACAAAACAGTTCTGCATCAGTCAATGCAGCTACAATTCAAACCCAGTTTAAAATGAGTCTATTCCAACAATCAGACGGAGGCTAATTCAGTTTCTTCAATTTTAGAAACAGGTGGGGTTTGTGGCGACCTGTTTTCAAAATATAAGGCGAACCCGGTGAAGGCAAGATCAACGGGATAATTTAAATACCCAAACCGGGTATTGGGCGCCAATGCAATAGCTGCGGTCATGACAAAACTAACCACAAATAACATCGAGTAGATATCCTTCGGCGGACATTTGATGAAAAAGGC
>DAIDJA010000453.1 GCA_027451605.1 Acidimicrobiales bacterium | reverse complement strand
CGGATTCCATCATTAATCAGGTGCAGAACGGTAAAACCTCACAGGTTTTAGCAGTACTGTTTTCAAAAAATCAAAACTGTCCTTCCTGATTAAATTCACCCATAAGGTCATATGAAGATCAAACCGAATCTCATATCTTCGAAGAATTCCTAAATTCATTTAAGACTCAAATGCTGATATATTGAATAGCGGGTCAGCTTCTCACCTTAAACGAATTGTTTATTAGAGTTTGTTTAACCTGTTCAATTGTAAATTCGCCAAAATGAAAAACTGATGCCGCCAACAATCCGTCTGCCCCGGCGGTTGCGCCTTTAACGAAGTCATCTAAGTCCCCCACTCCTCCCGATGCAATAAGCGGTAGCTTAACGCGGTTTCTAATAGCTGCAAGCAAATTTAGATCATATCCGCTTTTGGTTCCGTCACGGTCCATCGAGGTTACCAAAAGTTCCCCCGCATTCAGTCGTTCACAACTTTCAGCCCAATCAATTGCATCTTTAGCGGTTGGGGTTCGACCTCCGTTTACATAAACTTCATACCCGGATCTCATCTCGGGATTTTCTTTAGCATCAATGGCTACGACAACACATTGATTACCGAACTCACAAGCGATATCTGAAATCAATGCAGGATTATTAACTGCCGCGGTATTAACCGAGACTTTGTCAGCACCTTTTCTCAGCAAAATCCTCGCATCTTCTTTAGATCGGATTCCACCTCCGACAGTAAGGGGAATAAATACCTGTTCGGCAGTTCTTTCCACTACCTCCAACAAAATGTCACGATCTTCACTCGAGGCAGTAATATCAAGATAAACCAGCTCGTCCGCACCCGACTCATCATAAAATCTACTCAGCTCTACTGGGTCACCGGCATCCACTAAATCAACGAAGTTGACACCTTTAACGACTTTGCCATGATCGACGTCCAAGCAGGGAATTACTCTTATTGTGTACACTGTCGGATCGCCTCTTTTATGTCTATTGAGCCAGTGTAAATGGCCATACCAACAATGCTTCCGACAACCGATCGGCCATTGAAGGTTATTGATTTAAGCTTCTCTAAGTCTTTTACGGATGAAATACCGCCTGAAGCTACAAGAGGTATGTCGGTAATACTTAAGACCTGCTCCAACTGTTTAAAATTCGGTCCCTCAAGCATACCGTCCTTTGAGACGTCTGTAACTATGATCGCACTAATTTGTTGACTCAGATCAGCATATGGTCTT
>DAIDJA010000452.1 GCA_027451605.1 Acidimicrobiales bacterium | reverse complement strand
TGGCTCATTTTGGCATTTCGCGTGAGCTTGACCTTCCCTTTGTTGTATCTGCCAGAGGAAACACCTACATTACCAGAATGATATTGAAATATGTAAAAGATTTTGAGCCGATGACAAAAACCCCTTATACGCACTGTCCGATAGGGTTTGATTTCAGCTCTCCAATTCGCGACTTGGGTCAACTCTTAAGTAACTACAATGAAAAATCCTATCCAAACACCGGAATCTGGGCTCACTTGGGGGGATTGGACGATTATTTTGCCTTGATTCGATGTCATCTCGACCGAATACCAAAGATCGCAGCTGACCCCAGCCAATACTTTACGGGATTTTTTACTTCACGACCTACGGTAAAACGATTGGCCAAACGCCTCGCAGTTGAGATTTTAAATACCGAAACTGCATTAAGTCTGTCAGTTGGAGATTCATCGCAAAAAGTTAATGATATTTTGAAAGATCCCTGGTGGACTGCAGGCGTTACGAATCATCACGACTTTGTCACGGGAACTGCCACTAATCGGGTAGTAAAAAAAGAACAAATTCCAATGATGGAATCTGCTATTAAAAAAGTAAAAGAGGCCGCAAAGTCAATAGTTGAAGAAAGAGCCGATGAAAGGAAAAATATAAATCTTAAAGTTATGCCGACTAAAGATAGCGGGATAATGAAATTTAAGTGGCTGGATTATGAAGTCGTCTTAAAGGATGACCGCGGGGGCACCATGGATATATTCGATAAAAATGGTGAGCCCTTACTATCTGATTGTCTTACTTTGTCGATATTTGAAGATTATGGCGGATTATGGAGAATGGGAAACGAATATAAAGGCGGTATTTTTTCCCAAATTGACTCTACGGCAGACGGTCTGGATCAATTTAACTTTATTGATTCGCCAAGCGGTACAATGTTCGTAGTCAGCGGAAGGCTTGACAATAATGAGTATTCAAAAACTATTACCTTTGATGCCTTTGACCCTGTCCTCAGAGTAAAAACCATCGTCACTTTAAATGACCGCAGGACAGCTTGCTTGTCCTTTGGGATTAATTCTGATAGCGAGAATATAACTATGGATACTCCCGGAGCGGTTGTATCCAGGGATTTTCACTATCTTTATACACCTACTTTTTGGGCCCAGCAGAGATTTTCTTCCTTAGGTTCCAATTCCAAAAATCATATGAGTTTCATTACGCCACTTAGCACTGCATCGACTTTCAATAAGAATGGAGATCGTATTCAGGCGGATTTTATAGTTGCCAG
>DAIDJA010000451.1 GCA_027451605.1 Acidimicrobiales bacterium | reverse complement strand
GCGTGTTCAGCAGGCTCTTTCAAATCCGGTACCAACTTCCACCCAGGGCTGCGCAAGTTGAAAGACTTAAATTAGAAGAGGCCGCTTAATGGTTGATCCTTTCAAAGCTCCGGAAAATACCACATGGACTTCGGTTTCTACAAAACTCAGAATCCTAAGGACCATAAGAATTTTCCCGTTCATATTAATCCCCGATGCGGTAATTATTGTGGTTTCTCTTACCAATCGGCTAACAACACTAACATTTGCCGCCCTAGCGATTGGATGTGTTGTGGCAACTATTGCATTTTATATAATCAACTCGAACTATAAAAGCTGGGGATATTTACTCAGACAAGACGATCTGTGGATAAGACACGGCAGATTTTTTCAAAAACTTACCGTTGTGCCTTACGGTCGAATGCAATTAATCGACATTACCGCAGGACCGATCGAACGATTTTTAAAAATTAGCACGGTTAAACTCCATACCGCAGCAGCTACAACCGACGCCGAAATAATTGCCTTGGAATTGAACATGGCTTCAGAATTAAAAGATGCATTAAGTTCACAAGCTAAGTCCCATCTGCAGGGAATTTAATATTTAATAAAATGACAGATGATATCGGTCAAAACGGATTTTCATTTAAACCGGATAACGGAAACCAAAATACAATCGAAGTTAACTCCGATCAAGAAGTTAGCAGGTGGAGTTTTCCGCAACGCACACATGTGCTTTCCGTATTTATCCATGCATCCAAACTAATACCTATATTCGCGGCTTTTTACTTACCGGGGACTATCGGAGGTTCATCGGGATCATCAAATGGATCGAGCCTCTATTTTTTTGCCGGCTACGTACTTCTGATTTTTATTTTTTGGTTCATTTCATGGAGGTTTAGGACTTATTGGATAGATCAAAATGAATTAATAATACAGCACAGATTTATCACCAAAAATATAAAACATCTGCCGATTGACCGCATTCAGTCAATTGACATTATTGAACCATTGTTGGGACGTATCATGGGACTCGCGGCTTTGAGGATTACTTCAGGGGCTACTTCCATGTCCGGGAAGTCTTCGCTTGCCTACCTGAAAGTTACCGAAGCAAGAGAATTGAGAGAACTTCTTCTTAACAGAAGAAAAATCGCGGTACTGCCTGATGCCGGGACACAAGTATTAAATGCAAGATCATTCAATACCGAAGTTGTTTCTTATCCGATTTACGATGTCAGTCAGTTGCAGAATGAGACTTCGTCTTACTGGTTCCAAAT
>DAIDJA010000450.1 GCA_027451605.1 Acidimicrobiales bacterium | reverse complement strand
CGGTTTGGTGCGCTAAATCCCAAGGAGAGATCGACGGGTACAACAATATTGCCGTATCCGACGCCTCCGTCCACTACATAGGCCGTGCTACCGTCTGAGTTCAATGAAACTGCCAACGGCCCTCCCCCTACTTCAATTACTCCCCCGACAGAGGCTTGAGGTATTGATACCGGAATTAACTGTCCGTCCCCGTACCCTCCGTTAACAACCCAAGCTATCGTTGAGTCGGGACTTACCGCGACCGAATTGAGAAAATATCCGGATCCCGTTCCGACCGAAACCGACGAAATAACCTGCAGAGTCGGAAGGTTAACTATATAAACTATGTTTCCTGCGACTTGACCTCCGTCATCGACGACTACAGCCCACTTTTGATTTGGGGTAATTTGTAAACCGTCCAGGTAAGCCTGGTTGGAATTACTTAAACTTACCTGATTGCTGATTGTTTCGTTAGCCAAATCCACGGAAGCCAGCTGACCCTGAGAGCCAGAAACCAGAGCTGTCGATCCATCCGTTGTAGCTGCAACCGCTACAGGCTGGAATGGCAATGCCATAGTAAAATCAACCTGTCCGGTCATGTAATTGAATCCAACAAGTGCATTTCCGGCTGCACTCGGACTGTCACTCACTATTAATCCTAAATTTAAAGAATTAATCACGCACATAGTGTTCGGATTCTGAGGAGGAGCGGCGTTGGTCAAGATCTGTCCCACAATGTTGTCAGTGGCGGTATTAACAATGCTAACCAACCCATCGGACCCTAAAACGAGAGCTCTGCCCGTAACTTTAATCTCTTGAGGTAAAAGCGGGGAACCTACCGGAATCGTAGTCGCAGGGACTGATTTACCCACCTGCGCCCTAACACCTTGCATCTTCAAATTATGACTGGTCATAGACTTCGCCGGCGGGCTTAAATTTAAAACCTTGTTGCCCGAACTGCAGCTTACCAAAAATATAGCTATAAATCCCAAAATGGAGATCTTTGACAAGTTGCTTAAGGTTTTTTTCTTAAAAGTAGGCTTTGTTGTATTCAAGATATTAATTCCCATGTCGTTACATTTATCAATACATGGGTTAAGTAAAAAAGGCTATCTATTAATATTAGTATTTAAAGTATCAAATATTTGTACAACTACCATTTGGATAACTTCGAAGTGTTGGCTTTGGAAAGATTTTAATTTAAGCCGAAACGGACTTTCTTAGAGCATTTAACTCTTCAAACTCTAGCTTTCTAAACTGTCCGGTTTTTAGCCCACTATCTT
>DAIDJA010000449.1 GCA_027451605.1 Acidimicrobiales bacterium | reverse complement strand
ATATGGTAGGTAGAAATCTTGTAGGTTTGGTAATTGAAAACTTTGAGGCCGCTACCACATTGGAGGCCATGGTAAACGTATCTCTTCGGGATCTCTTTGATTATCGCGGAGATCCGAACAATGCCGGGGCGGATCTGTCAAAAGAATTTAATCGCCTCGGAGAGATGCTGGCAAAGCTCCATGCTATTTTGGAGCAAAAATATCACTCCACACCCGAAACTCTGGAAAATTTGAATGAATTTTGTAACGCCAACATCAAACGAAACTCATCTAAGGTTGCAAAATCTATTAAAGACGACATAAAAGCGATGGGTTCTTTTGATAACTTGGGCCTGTCTATTAGAATATACAGCAGTTTGAGTCTCGATATAATTTACAGGACAGATATGGGCTGGTGTTTGGTCGATTTTGGTCAGAGTAATACTGAATTGAGAATAAGCCCTTTGCTAAATTTGGCACAACTTATAGCGCAAATTAAAAGGGTAATTGACAATCAAATTGCTTTGCAGTTGGATTCAGACGTCCAGAAAATCACTGTGCTGTCTAATGCGTGGCTTAAGCTGAATACCGAAGCTTTAATAGATGGCTATTTGGAACAGATAGATGAGACAAATATAGTCCCAAGGGACAGAGACACGGTAAATCATATCGTCACAACAGCATACAGATGCCTTCTGAATTCATAAATCAGTCGTCGTAACTATCTAAAGGAAGATTGTCAGGCTTCAGTCCTAAATTAAAGTTTGCAAAAGTTGTTAGTGGCAGCATTTCATTAAAATCCTATAGATATACCGACGATAATTTGGACACGCCAGCATTTGAAGCCTTCTCGTTCAAAAGTTGTCTGACCTTTCGATTATGGTTGCTTTAAGAGCTAAAGTCAACCGGGCGATTTAGACAATTCACTCTTACGTAGGTCTACTTAACTTTAATAAATTGAAGGTAAGGTTAGGCTAAATAGCGTTGTGGGTCTTATTCTTGGTTTCGCGAAGCTGTTCTGCGGCAGACTCGGGAGAAACTATATTTATCATTACTCCGGTTCCCAATTCGAATCCGGCTCGAGTTGTTAGTTTGGGGATTAAGTGAATATGCCAGTGGTATGTCCCCGATGCCCGATAGGGAGCTGAGTGAAATACTAGATTGTAGCTTATGTCTCCCAGCAAGTTGGTCAATCTTAAAATCGAATCTTTAATGCTTAAACCAATTTCGTTTAAGGAAATTTGATTTGATTTATGCATGTGTTGCCCATGTTTTTTAGGTATAATCAGCAT
>DAIDJA010000448.1 GCA_027451605.1 Acidimicrobiales bacterium | reverse complement strand
ACCTATTTTATATTGTTTGAGTTTTGACTCGTTAAATCATTTTCATGAGCTTTTCGTGTTGTTGAACTAATTTAATATTTGTGGACTTATTTTTCTAATGAGGTTTTAACGGCAAATGTTATTGCTGAGGTCCATCGGAGATGCTTTTGTAACAAAAATAAAAATGATCGCCAAAGTATTCTATGATATATGATGACTATGAAACATATACCCGTTACGTTTTGGGCGATCGTCGCAGCTATTTTTGGTTTGATTTTAGGATCGTTTTTAAACGTTGTAATTTATAGAATTCCAAACAATTTATCTTTGGCCAAACCGAGGTCGTTTTGTCCGAATTGTAAAACTCCCATTAAGGCTTATGACAATATTCCGATAATCTCATGGTTTATATTGCGGGGATCTTGTCGAAACTGCAAATCATCAATAAGCTTTCAATATCCGCTCGTTGAACTCAGTACCGGGGCGCTGTTTTTTACGATTGTATATTTTATTAAGCCAATTTCGGTTACTCCGGCAATATGCGTTTTGGCCGCAGCGATTGTGTCTACTTCGGTAATTGACTTAAAATATATGAAATTACCGACCAAAATTTTATATCCTACGTTGATTTTAGGGGGTATTCTGTTGGCAGTCGCTTCTTATCAGACTCATGATTTTAAAAGAATGCTGACAGCTTTGATAGTCGGTTTGATAGCAGCGGCACTGCTGTTTCTTTTTTTTATGATATTGCCTCCGGGCTCTATAGGACTTGGCGATGTTAGATTAATTGCGATCCAAAGTTTCTTTTTGGGCTGGTTCGGCTGGAAGTTTGCAATTTTGGGTTTTGCTTTGGGTATCGTTGTCGGGGGGTTTTTAACTTTGGGGCTTCTAGCGTTCGGTGTTAAGAAAATGAAAGATAAGATTCCCTTTGGTCCGTTTTTATCGATAGGGGCACTCGCGTCAGCTTATATGACGTTGGCATTTCCGGTTTGGGTCAAATAATCACGAATTTCATGAGTAAAATCCAAAATTGGTCGACAGGCCCAGGCTTTAAAATTTAATCGATAAATTTTTGGCCAATAAGCAAGACATCGATATTAAATGTTCCGTCATCGAATTCCTTTTTCACTTCTTCCAAAGTTACTTCTTTCAGGTGTTCAATTTCCGCTAAGTCTTTGGCCTCGTACAATAATTCGGGATTCGGTGGGCCGGTCTTTCCAAGATCACTTACGTGATGCCCCACAACATACAAATACCCTCCTGCCTTTAGCGACGATACTGTCATAGACAAGATGTGCTTA
>DAIDJA010000447.1 GCA_027451605.1 Acidimicrobiales bacterium | reverse complement strand
GTTGCCAACGAAGCTTTGGTAATACCCATTAGTTCCGGTCTGGCCTCTGCAGGCTTCATCTTTTGATTAACCAAATCACGATTTGTTTCAGTAAACTTCCTGGTGTCTACTCTCTCTCCGGGTAAATATCTTGAATCGTTAGGTTCAATTACCGAAACGCGTCTCAGCATCTGACGAACTATCAGCTCAATGTGCTTGTCGTGTATCGACACACCTTGATCACGATAAACATTTTGCACTTCATCTACAAGATATTTCTGTGTCTCCCGAATACCTTTTATTTCAAGCAGCTGCTTCGGATCTCTCGGTCCATCAACAATAGCATCTCCGGCTTCCACAAAATCACCGTCTTTAAACTCCAGATAAGACCTGGGACCGACGATCATTTCCTCTTCGGTATCGTCATCGGCCTTTAATATCACCTGGCGCGAACCATTTTCGAGTTCAACAATCTTTAACTGCCCTTTTTGGCGCGCCATAATTGCCGCACCCTTGGGACTTCTGGCTTCAAACAGTTCAATTACACGTGGGAGTCCATGGGTAATATCTTCTCCGACAACACCTCCGGTGTGGAAAGTTCTCATCGTCAACTGAGTACCGGGCTCACCGATTGACTGCGCCGCGATAACTCCGACTGCTTCACCTATTTCAATCAACTTACCTGTCGCAAGCGATAGTCCGTAACATTTTGCACAAACTCCCGCTACCGCTTCACATGTCAGAACAGACCTTACTCTGATTCTTTCGACTCCGGGGTCATCTATCATCGCTTTAACCAGTTCATCGGTCAGAAGCGTTCCCGAAGCTAACGTAGTGTTTTTAGAGGTTAGCTTAACCGGATCAAGCAAAATTCTTCCGTAGGATCTGGTCTCTTGATAGCTTCTCTTCCCGGCTTCATCGGGAACCATTTCTTCGATCCAAATTCCTCTGGTAGTGTTACAATCATCAATCCGAATAATGAGCTCCTGAGCGACGTCAACCAATTTACGCGTCAGATAACCGGAGTCTGCGGTTCTAAGAGCGGTATCGGCAAGACCTTTTCTTGCGCCGTGAGTCGAAATGAAGTATTCCAAAACTGAAAGTCCCTCCCTAAAGGATGACTTTATAGGACGGGGAATCATTTCACCTCGCGGATTCGAAACCAGTCCTTTCATGCCCGCAATCTGTCTAATCTGCTGCGGGTTACCTCTGGCGCCGGAGTCAACCATCATGTCAAGAGGATTAAATTCCATTGTTGCAAGTGACTTTTCCATGGCTCTTCCAACCTCAGAAGTTGCCGAA
>DAIDJA010000446.1 GCA_027451605.1 Acidimicrobiales bacterium | reverse complement strand
ACCGCGAAGATGGATCGGCTTTAGTGTTTGACGAAGTCGATACGGGGATAGGTGGTCAGACTGCATTAAATATTGGACAGGCACTGGCGAAATTGGCAACCCGGGAACAGATATTTGTGGTGACTCATCTCCCGCAGGTCGCAGCTTTTGCCGATAGCCATTTTTTGATCTCAAAAAATAATATGAATTCGACAAATGTTTCGATTAAGGAGTTGGACTCAGAGGCAAGAATCTCCGAGGTTAACCGTATGCTGTCAGGGGTAGTCGGAACGGAATCCGGACTGGCTCACGCAAGAGAGCTAATCTTAAAGGCACAAAATTTAGTCTCGGAAAAATGAAAACTGTGAAATCAACGTTTGTGGAGGGGGGTTTTGCAGGTTTTTTTGGGTAAATTTATTCTCAACCAAATTTGAGGATAAAATTACTCAAATATTTAACAATAAGTTACCTAATGGTTTTCAACTTAGACTAAGTTAGATATGAAATAAGTTGCAGAGTAAACAAATTTAATCTATTTTTTTATATTCAATGAGGTTGGTAGTTGGCGAGATTCGATAGAACAAAGTTTATTTTTGTAACCGGTGGAGTGTCTTCATCACTGGGAAAGGGGCTAACGGCTTCTTCGCTGGGGAGAATTTTAAAGTCGCGGGGATTCAGAATCACAATGTGCAAGCTTGATCCATATATTAACGTTGACCCCGGTACGATGAATCCTTTCGAACACGGCGAGGTTTTTGTGACAGAAGACGGTGGGGAGACTGACTTGGATTTGGGTCATTACGAGAGATTTATCGATGAGAATCTCTATAAAGATTCAAATGCCACTACGGGTTCGATCTATCAAACGGTTATCGGAAAGGAAAGGCGGGGAGACTATCTTGGAAGAACGGTGCAGGTAATTCCCCATATAACCGACGAAATTAAGTCTCGGGTAAAGAGACTGGCAAAAAATGATATTGACTTTGTCATATGTGAAGTTGGCGGAACGGTAGGTGACATTGAGATAGTTCCTTTCCTGGAGTCGATCCGACAGTTTAGGTCTGATGTAGGCAGAGATAACGTATGTTATATTCACTTAACTTTGGTGCCTTACCTTGCACCGTCCGGAGAGCACAAGACTAAGCCTACGCAGCATTCCGTTACCGAACTGCGCAGCCGTGGTATCCAGCCGGATATTATCGTGTGCAGGTCGGATCAGACTCTTCCGAGCGGGTTAAAGCGTAAGATATCGCTACTTTGTGACGTATCAATTGAAGGTGTGATCTCTGCTGTGGACGCCGAGAGCA
>DAIDJA010000445.1 GCA_027451605.1 Acidimicrobiales bacterium | reverse complement strand
CAAATTCACGAATCGGAAGGTCTATAGGCATAAGTAGGGATAGGGATTATCCGCTGGGGCTTGCAATAAGAGGCTATTTTTACTCGCCTCGCCATGACGATCCGTTTATAGAATCTCATCTTGATATCAGAGATTCCGACGGATCGGTGATGCCCGGCTACGGATGGATTTTTCCGCTTGGAGACGGCAGGGTTAACGTGGGTGCGGGTTTGCTAAATACTTCCAACAGATGGAAGGGGTACAATACAAACAAGCTTATGGATGCATTCGTGTCGCAGATAGGATCTTCGTGGCGGTTGTCAACTGATTCGACATTGGCTGCGCCTACCGGTGGAAAGCTTCCTATGGGATTGTCGTTGGGTCCAAGAGTCGGTAACGGATGGATTGCAGTCGGAGACGCAAGCGGATCAGTAAATCCATTTAACGGAGAAGGCATTGCTTACGGATACGAAACGGGAAGGCTGGCTTCTACTGTTGTGGATGAGGCACTTCGTCTTTATGATGAGATCAGCCCCGCTCAGTTTGTATCAATCTTAAATAAATACAATGAGATCTTGGAAACCAACTATAGGGATTACTATCGCGTTGCTTCTATTTTTGTCGACGCCATTTCAAGGCCAAAGCTTTTGAAGTTTTTAATTTCAAACGGTATGAGATCTAAAACGATAATGGAATGGGTTCTCAGAATCATGGCCAACTTAATTCGTGAAGAAGATAAGGGTATTGCCGAATATATTTTGTCAACCGCCGAATATGCGGCCAAACTTTTTAAACCGGGCGTGCCATCGACTTTATCTAATCCTACTAGTAACTTAAGAATTCAGTCTTTGACATCTTAAATGCTGCCATATCCGCAGCTTCAATCGTCTTGGTTATATCAGAATCGTCGTGAGCCAAAGAGGTAAAGATTGACTCGTAGGGGCCCGGAGCAAAGGATATTGACTCTTTCAGCATTTCATGAAAGAACTGCCTATATTTACCGTTGTTGGCAGCCTGTTGGGCGTCGTCAAAGTCTTTAACTTTACTGTTGGAAAAATGAATTCCCAATAAAGTTTCGACTTGCGATACGGAAACGGCAATTCCTCTTTGTCCGATAGCTTGCCTAAGTCCCGTTGCCAATTTTTCTGCCTTTAATTTAAGATTTTGATAGCTTTGTTCGTCCAAAAGATCCAATACGGCACTTCCTGCCGCCGCGGCTACAGGATTACCGGATAACGTCCCAGCTTGGTATACCTTGCCGACAGGAGCCAGTTCCTCCATTATGTCAGCTCTGCCACCGAATGCGGCCAAGGGGAG
>DAIDJA010000444.1 GCA_027451605.1 Acidimicrobiales bacterium | reverse complement strand
GCCGATTCCTTTCCACAAGAGTTCGCCTTTTCTTCCACACCTTTCTGAAATTAACCTACTATATGCATACTCGGCCTGCGGAGGATATCCACTTCACCTAAAACGTTGGCAAGAAGACTCTACACTTGAAGAAAACCTGGTCTCACTTGCCGGTACTCCGGCATCCATTCTTCTGGAAAGCGCAAATTTTCTGATTTCAAACCATCGGCAATATGAACCTTTTTTACGCGCCATAGGTTCTGAACGTATAAGTTACAACAAGCTCAAGAATCGCGTTGAAAAAGACTTTCAATATATTTCAGGAAACTTGGAGCGAGCCGGAACTATTGTAAGAGAAACTCCGGCAGGAACGCCTATAGAAGATACAAAAAAAAGACTTTACCGTATTAATGATCCATACTTACGGTTCTGGTATTCAATAATTTCATCTCATTCAAATGAGATTGAAGGAAGTCTGGGGCGGAAAGTAATTCTAAACCATATGGATGTCTTTCGCCACCACGTGGCGGCGGTATTTGAAGACGAGTGCAGAAATAAGACCTTACGATTGATTGGAGCAGATGTCTTTCCATACTGCCAAGTGGGTCGATGGTGGGGAAACAAAAAATTACCCAACCGACACGAAAACAAAGAACTTGAAATAGATGTCGCCGGCGTACTGCCAAAAGATGAATTCAAAATAGTAGGCGAAGCTACTATGCAATCTTCTAAAATTGAGCATATCGCCGATGAAGTAAGTACCAAATCAGACATTGTTGCTCCCGACAAGAGTATTGAAAAATTAATTTTTGTAGCCGATCTCACGAACAAAAAAATGAATGGGTTTCATATTTTCGGTATCGATGATATTGCATCGAATTAAACACTGAATAAAAACCCGATTCCGTTTGATAATTAATCAGGGCCTAAGATTTTAAAGCGAACAGAGTGCTGAACGACAGGTGCTTTGTAAAAATTATGAATTCCCGATATTAACAGCTGAAGTAACGAACTTACCTTATTTTTTTATCACAATCTTTTCGCCGGGATAAATTGTAGCTGAACCAGTTTGATTTTCGATCTGCTGAACAATCGACTGAGGATTTGTCGGATCAAAAGTCTCGGCGATTGACTGAATACTCTGTCCGTTCTGTACGGTAATAACCGCGGGAGAACCGGACGGAGTCGACACGGCGGAGTTTGAAAGAGAATGCAAAATCATACTCGGACCGAAAATTAAAATAAACATAAAAATATAATAATAAAAAATAAACATAAATATAAAATAAACATTAAAAATAAAAAATAAATATAAAATATAA
>DAIDJA010000443.1 GCA_027451605.1 Acidimicrobiales bacterium | reverse complement strand
GATTAATGATGGAATCCGTCTTAGTAAGTGCATCTTTTAAAAGTAGGGAAAGTTGGCTTGCACTGCTGTGAAAATTTGCGACATTGTCGATTGGAAGGTTTTGAGCCAAAACGATTGCGGCATTTACTGAATCATATGCGTCCTTAACCGCCATTTGAATTGTGGCAAATGCCTTTAATCCCCCTTTAACTGAAGGTGGTTTAAGCGAGTTAATTTGAGTTACCAGTGATTGGTAGGCTGACTGCACTTGATTTAGAAAACTTACCAAGTTTTGCTGTGCAGTTGTAAGCAGCTCTTTTGAATTAAATCCGGCTTTATAGCCGTCGGTTGCCGAATTTATGGCATTAAAGTTGGCTTCGAGGGCAGTGCATACCTGATTTACCCAAGTTTGTGCCGGCATCGTTGTAATCGTAGTTGTTGTAGCAACTGTAGGTTTTTGATTTGAGCAACCGGCCATGAAAAGACCTATTAAAATTGTTAGAACAGCAGTTGTAACTCGAGTATAGTTCGCCTTTGCCCACGACAATGATTTTTGTTCCGGTGAGATTTTGTGGGCAAAAATTGTTTTCATGCAGTTAGGCTTTTGACTATGAATCTTAGGGGTATTACGACTGTTATATTTTAGTATAAGAATTGAATCCAATCCAGGTTTCTGACGCTATAGGATTCCGGATTGCGATTATTGGGTCTATTTAATTAAAGGTATTTCAAAGTTGAATAACGAAAACGACAAACAGTCTATCGTAATGACATCGGACCGGATTCTGGTTCAAATTCCCTCTCCCGACGGAGAGAGGCGGTCTCGTGCGGGTATTTTAATTCCCGCAACCGCACAACTCTCAAAGAGATTAACATGGGCCGATGTAATTGCAATCGGCCCGAATGTCAGACAATTTAGAGTTGGAGATAAAGTTTTGTTTAATCCCGAAGACCGATTTGAGGTCGAAGTTCAAGGGGAGGACTATTTAATATTGAGAGAAAGGGACGTACATGCCGTAGCTACGAATCGTGTTGACGGCGGTACAGGACTGTATCTATGAGCGATGATATCGAAAGCATTGAATATATAAGGCTATTGAATGAAGGTTCTGAGCGCTTATTTGCTGCGAGGGCATTTAATTATGACTCCGAGATGATCTCTGAACTTAACTTCAATAAAGATGGATTGATTCCGGCCATTGTGCAGGACCGCGTCACAAAGCATGTTTTGATGATGGCATGGATGGACAGAACGGCATTGGAAAAAACTCTTGATACAGGTCGCTCCTGGTTTTATTCACGAAGTCGTAATGAATATTGGCAAAAAGGTGAGAC
>DAIDJA010000442.1 GCA_027451605.1 Acidimicrobiales bacterium | reverse complement strand
TGTCACCCGTTTTTATTTTCGCATTTTTTATTAGGTCGCGATTAACTTTGAACCAATGAGAGCCTTCGCCGTTAGGTTCCACTACAGCTTTGAAATTAATTCCACCAATATTGCCTTCAATCAAAGTCATTCCTCTTGTAGGTAATTTTTTGCTAACTTCTATCGGAAGTGAGATCAAAGGACCCTTTCCGAATCCTAAGCTGGGATCGGGTTCAAATAAGGTAGCCGTAAAATCCATTGCCGACATAGCAACCTCCACTATTATTAAGGGCTCTTTAGCACCGTTTCAATTATTTATAATCAAGATTAGCGTCACCAGACAACGATCCGGAAAACATTTGTCATCTCATCTGGATCTCGCATTTCAAAACTGCAAGACCAAATCTTAGCGATTATTGAAACTAACCGGCGGTCATAAAGTCACAGCCACTGATCCAGGGTTATCACATCAGCCTGACGGGGAAATACCTTTTCCATTAAAATTCGGTTTACGTCGTCATCTCCGTCATAGCAGCAGTCAGACAAAACTTTGATCTTATAGTCGCTATCAGCGGCATATCTTAACGTACTTAAAACGACTCCGCTTGTTGCTACTCCGCATAATATAAGTTCAGTAATTTCTTGCGCCCTTAAAATCATTTCCAGGTCACTCCCGGAAAATGCACTTACGCGCTTTTTTATAACGACCAGGTCGTCGCCGATTGGATCAATTACCGGATCAGTTGAATTGCTATTGAGACTTTCTTCAAAGTCCTCTGCCCTTTGCCGTATTGCAGAAAACGTCTTATTGTTAGCGCTAACTTCAGGAAACCCTTTTTTGAATCGGACTACAACGTATATAACCTGAATTTCAGCCGTATGGGCTTTTTCAACCGCAAGTTTTACTTTATTAATATAATCTGCCGCTCCGCTTCCAAGAAGCTTAAGGATTGAATTCTGTACATCCATAACCAGCAGCGCTTTTTTTGACATCGTTATCTCCGCTATTTTAAACCAGTTGCTTTATTTTTGATTAATAATCTTAATTGGTATCGGATTTTAATTGGTATCGGGTGCCTGTCTCAACTCAGTAACTTGATTTCCAATTAAATCGTTTATGAAACCTATATTCTCACTGAAGTTCAAAAAGGTGACAATGCTAATTATAGGACTTCATAAATCTTACGATTAACTTAGCGGCAAAAAATAACAGTCCCACTATAACCAATATTGCCAAAGCCGCATCATTGGATAGAATTTTTGCCGATTTAAAAGGCTGGTTGTAATCTGTCCACACCAAATAAGTCAAATAAGGCAACGGAGCATGAGTAAACTGAA
>DAIDJA010000441.1 GCA_027451605.1 Acidimicrobiales bacterium | reverse complement strand
ATTCTCTATTTTTAATTCAGATCCCATATTTTCCTCGTTAAAGGTCTATTAAAACCGTTGAGTCCTCCACTTTAATTTGATATACCCTGACTGGTTTTTTTGCAGGCAGGCAGGTTGGATGACCATCAATAAGCGAAAAGGTTGAGCCATGCTTGTAACATTCCAAGGTCATTTCATCTCTGTCTACCTCGCCTTCGGACAGCGAATAGTCCTGATGGGAACATCTGTCGTCCAAAACATACACCTCTGAATCGAACCTCACCACAGCAAACAGATGGCCTTCTAGTTCAACTTTAGTAACGCCGAAATTTTTGAGACTATTAAGTTCGGCTAACTTCTTGAATTCAGGCACACCTACTCCCGAATGTTCCATTAGGCCCGGATTCTGAAACACATTTAACGGTTTCATATTTCGTAACTGCTATCTTAAAAATTATTGACTCAAACATAATTGACCCGCAGATCTGACCTAGTCCGGCAGTTTATGTATCAGTGACTTGGCCACACGAACAGCTTCAGATGGAACATTAGTTGGCTTAAGTGTATCCATTACGGAATTTAAGTAACCCTTTATAACTAGTTTTTTTGCGACAGCCGGTTCGACTCCCCGAGATTCCAAAAAGTGAAGTTGTTCCAAATTAATAGGACCTACCGAGGATGCATGATCACAGCGGACGTCATTTTCCAAAATATCAAGATTCGGTTCGCTCTCAGCGTGGGCTCCGGGAGTAACTAAGAGATTCTTATTTGACTGTACCGCTCTGGCTTTTTTTGATCCTTTGCGCATCTTAACTAAACCCGTCGTTACACTTTCGGCTTCACCCCCCAAGACAGTTGCCGAGATCATATTGGACTCAGTCCTTTTACCTATATGGTCCTGTTTTGTCCTCAAATCCAACTTCTGATTGAATCTGCCGTGAGATACCGACGCCAAGTCCGACTGTGAACCGTCACCCGACAATACGGAATCTATGCGCATCCTGGCGATCTCTCCGCCAAGCGAGATATTAAGCGTATTTAATGACGAGCCGAGATCATGATTACTCAACTGAAGGCCTGAGAATATGTTGCTTGTTGAAAGCAGCTGATATCTTACGAACGCACACCTGGAGTTCCTACCCAGGTTTAGAAGGTCAACCGGCAAAACATACGAGTCATTGTTCTCTGAAATGAAGATTTCCACCACGTTAAGAGATGAGTTTTCAGAGGTATTTACAACAACCGTAGGCGCCACGATTGCTTTTTTGGCCGATATAACATTTATCACGGTTACTATTCCGGTTGCTTCGATATTCCTGTCGGTACAAATACACAATAGGTCCGAAGTCAGACACCCGTGAAGA
>DAIDJA010000440.1 GCA_027451605.1 Acidimicrobiales bacterium | reverse complement strand
CCATACTGCAGTAATAACTGTACTTCCGGACTTTCTTCATATAACCTGTCTTACAGCTACTATCCCGACGGCCAAACTAAAACAGTCATCTATCCCCAGTATCCATGTGTGGCTGCCAGTACATGTGTTTCAGTTGATAATTCCGGCAACGGTTTAGTATATAACGGAACAACTTGGACTAAATCGCAGATAGATTCAACCAACAGTTTAACTTCAGTATCTTGTTCGACTTCAAACTTCTGCTTTGCCGTAGACTCTAAAGGAAACGCTGTTGAATATTCCAATTCAAGCTGGTCAACTCCAACTAATATTGACTCAACCAATCAGTTAAACGCAGTGTCCTGTTATCTTAACTCGACGTCGTCGAATTGCATCGCAGTTGATAATGTAGGAAATGTAGTGACTTATAACGGCTCTACCTGGGGTACCCCTCAACAGGCAATATCTTCTGATACAAATCCCATAAATTCTATTTCATGCAGTTCGGTTAACCCCACATTTTGCGTCGCAGTAGATAACTTTGGTAACGGACTAATTTATAACGGATCAACTTGGACTAAAACTAACATTGACTCAACCAATAATTTAACTTCCGTATCGTGCCCGACCTCCGGTTTCTGTGCAGCTGTAGACACTGCGGGCAATGCTACTATATCCACTGACCCAATTGGGGGATCCAGTTACTGGCAGTCTTCAAATATTGACTCAACAAATAAAATTAACTCGATTTCATGTCTAAGTTCTCAATTTTGTATGGCAGTTGACTCTTATGGAAATTATTTGATCTACAATGGCACCTCTTGGTCAGCTGCTGTATCTTTGATAGCTAATGTGACTTATTCGATTAATTCGGTATCATGTGTAACTACAAATTACTGTGTGGCAACTGATATCAACGGTAACGGACTAATTTATAACGGATCAACTTGGAGTTACAGCTCATCTACTTCTGACTCCAATTCAATCGTTTCCGTGTCTTCGGTACCATTTCTCAGTACTCCTAAGGCCACTTATACCTATAACAATCTGTCACAGATGCAGTCTGTGTCTGACTCACTCAATAACACAATTAATTTCACCTATGATCAAGACGGCAATTTAATCTCTCAGGAATCATCAAATTCATCCGAAAATATAGTCTATGATCTTTCATCTGATATAATGGGGCTTCAAATAGTTACTACTCAAATAGCGACAAAAGGAATACAACCCGCTTCTGCTAATATCTCACAGCCTGCAACCGCAGAGTCGTTAAAACAGTTGAATTCTTCCACTAAGCAGGCTTCTTTTCTGGGCTCCGGCTCTATTAAGCCTTTAAGTTCAACCTCTACTACTTTAAATACTCAAAG
>DAIDJA010000439.1 GCA_027451605.1 Acidimicrobiales bacterium | reverse complement strand
CGACTTCAGCCACATAGGTTTTAACTAGTTTTTTCGACGGATGAGTTACGCTGTATGCCAAATCCCCATCATTTGTTAAAATAATGAGCCCTTCCGAATCATAGTCCAAGCGTCCGACCGGATAGACCTTGGGGGACTTTGGAACAAAATCCACCACCTTTTTGCGGCGTTGCGGATCCGATACTGTTGAAACTACTTTCGGAGGCTTATTTAAAAGGTAGGCAACAAGGTTGGGGTTTAAATCCAGCAGAATTTCATCAAGATATATCTTGTCTTTGGTAACATCGACTCTGTCTCCCAATACGGCAATTTTTTCATTAATCCTTATCCTAGAATCTACAATATATATCTCACTCTGCCGTCTACTGGCGATGCCCAGACGCGACAACACCTTCTGCAGGCGCTCGCCTTCAAAATAATCAGTCATCGAATGTAGGTTTCAGGATCTGCTCCAAGGCTTCCACTTCTGCCGCATCAGGAATAAATTCACTTAAAGACGGAAGGTCATCGACTGTATTTAACCCCATCTTTTCCAAAAATACCTTCGTCGTGCCGAATAACAGCGCCTGTCCGATTCCTTCGTCTTTACCGACTTGCTCCACGTAACCGCGTTGTATTAAAAGCTTCATAACTCCATCGGAATTAACTCCCCTAATCGCAGAGATCTGAGCCCGGGATATAGGCTGTCGATAGGCTACAATGGCCAACGTCTCAAGTGCGGCCGGAGACAGTCGGACCGGCTGATCTTGAGTTACAAAGTCTATTACAGTTTCGTCCAGGCTGGACAACGTTTCAAACCTGAAACCCCCCGCAATCATGGCAATCGTAAAGCCCATCGAATTTGAGGCATATAGCTTCGTGCGATCTTCAATCGCGCCGTCAATGTCTGATTCGGATACATTTAAAACTTTTGCGAGTGTCTTTTTGGAAACCGGTTCCGTTGACACCATTAAAATAGCTTCGATCTTTTGAATTAGGGCTTCGGTTGTAGGTAACTCTTCCATTTAAATCCTTTAACTTTTAAAATTTGTATTCGAATCAGCCCTCGTAAGAGTCGATGGCACCCAACATTGACAGATCCAAATTTTCGGATTCAAGACGCCTCTTAAGAGTAAGTTTTAATTCTCCGAACGTCGTAAACTGTTCAAGTTCCACAATCCCTATCTTAAAAAGCTCCAGAGTCGCCAGAAAAAACACTACTACATCAATCGGTTGATCGTAATTGGCTACAACTTCTCTGAAGGTTATGGAACCTCTGTTGCTAAGGTCTCGGGTAATTGAGACGAATGCCTCTTCAATCGAAATCCTCGGCGCGGCAGATACGTGAGACAGGTCGACCCTTTGTAGAAG
>DAIDJA010000438.1 GCA_027451605.1 Acidimicrobiales bacterium | reverse complement strand
AAAAAGAGGTGAAAGATGGAAAAGGCTGATTTGGACCGTTTACTGACTTTGTTAGCCGATATGGAAGGGTCGGACTTACATTTAAAAGTAGGGTCCGAACCCAGAATCAGAGTTAACGGTGATTTGAGAAAAATTCCCGGAGAAGAGATGCTGAGACCGACAGACACTTCGGCGGTGGCTGAAGCTATAATGCACCCGGATATAGCAATCAAATTTCACCAGGATCACGAGGCTGACTTTGCATATGGCGTATCGGGACTGGGAAGATTCAGAGTAAATGCCTTCAGGCAGAGAGGATCAGTAGGCATGGTATTCAGGCGTGTGCGACACAGCGTTACCACTGTTGAAGAATTGGGTCTCCCCGATGCCATTACACAGTTGGCAAATGAACAGAGAGGATTAATTTTAGTAACAGGTCCCACCGGAAGCGGTAAAACCACTACCTTGGCCGCAATGATTGACCATATTAACAGAACTCGCGAGTGTCATATTATAACAATTGAAGACCCGATAGAAGTGCTTCACCGTGACGAGTTGGCGGCAATCAATCAGCGTGAAGTCGGCTTTGATACATTAAGTTTTTTAAATGCCCTAAGAGCCAGTCTTCGTGAAGATCCCGATGTAATTCTGATAGGTGAAATGAGAGACGTCGAGACTGTTCAAACGGCATTGACCGCCGCAGAAACCGGGCACTTGGTGCTTTCCACTCTTCACACAATTGACGCCACAGAAACGATTAACCGGGTCATCGACTTTTTCCCGAGCTCTCAACAGCACCAGGTTCGAGTTACTCTGGCCGGAGCCTTGAAAGGAACTGTGTGTCAGAGACTTGTGCCGAAACAGGACGGAAAGGGCAGAGTGCCGGCCGTTGAAGTTATGGTAGTAAACGGTAGAATTCAAAACTGTATTATAGACCCCGATAAGACCGGTGAAATTGTGGAAATTATCCGTGAGGGAGACTACTACGGAATGATGACATTTGACCAGAGTTTGGCGGACCTGTTTGAAGACGGCGTAATTGACTTGAGATCGGCAATGATGGCGGCATCAAACTCTCATGACTTACGTGTACTTTTGCAAAATCGGGGTCTGCTTGCCGTAGGTCAAAACTCCCAAAACTGATTTTTTAAATTAATTGATATCAGTATGATCTGACTTATTCAGTCGTCCTGTAAAATTAAATTGACAAAAATAAATCGGATAGGGAGTGCCCATGTCAAATTCGACAGGCAATATGGATAGATCTGCAGTTACGGCAAACGGGGCGGTCTGGGACGAAAGGTACTCTACCAATGCGTGGCCTACGGATCCAAATGAATCACTTGTTGATCTTGTCACTAAACTCAATCCCGGCAAAGCCATAGATTTTGGTT
>DAIDJA010000437.1:267-1404 GCA_027451605.1 Acidimicrobiales bacterium | reverse complement strand
GTCTGCAAAACATCATTTTGCTTGAGGGCTTCTGTGAGCGCTGTGATTCCCTCCTTGCCAATGCCGTTTTTGCTCAGGTCAGCTGCAATGCACCGAGGGTTCATCTGGACCGGTTTGTTATACAGAAATACAACAATACATTAATAGGACATGGGTTCCGGGTTTAATGAAGTATTCAAATTCTTCCTGGTCCACGACTGAAATTGATTTCCCCGCGGTTCCAAATGAAGCACCGTACAATGATCAAGGTCCTTTTAATGGTTCACCGAGTGCATCTTATTTCTCCTGCCCTACCGCAAATTTCTGTATGGTGCAATATTTAGTCGACTCCCCCCTTTCGAATGGTGATAGCTCCGGTTATACTATATCTTTCGTTTACTCAAACGGTATCTGGAAGTATTCGGGTGTGATGTTTGATAATAGCACTTATGATAACACAGCTATATTAAGCTGCTCTACTCCGGACTACTGTTTTGCCGTTAATAATGAATATGGGAATTATGGAAGCGTATACAGAGCCCAAGGGAACAACATAGGTCAGTGGACGGAAAATTCAAATTACCCTTTTCCGAATAACGTTTACATGGATATAGAATGTACATCTGTTGATTTTTGTGCGGTTACAGGCGGTGGGACCGCTTATACTTCGGGAATATCTCCTAATATGACTTCTCTTACCGGAACCGCTGTAAGAGGAGGTAGTTCACCTTCTCTTAACTGTCAGTGCCAGAGCGGAGCAAGCCCTACACCAACGGTGGGAGGACCCGTTGATATAGCTACCGGTGATTACTATTCGACTAAGACCGATTTAACTGTCTCAACTGCGGGTATTCCTTTGCAGTTGGTCAGGACCTATGACTCATCTGCTTCTCAAAGTTCAGAAAGTGACTTTTCTAATTCTTTAAATTCAAATGCTTTGGGATGGTTCTATAACTACGGTATGAATTTAAATGTAACAGATACTGCCTCAGTTATACTAACCGACGAGAATTCAGCCCAAGAGACTTTTGATCAAGTGACTTCAAGCTCTCCTTCTTACTGTCTAACAAACTATAACTACTGTCCTGCCAATCAGGCGATTCAGGCAACTTTAAATTACAATTCGGGCAACAATACCTATACTTATATAAGATACAC
>DAIDJA010000437.1:0-257 GCA_027451605.1 Acidimicrobiales bacterium | reverse complement strand
TCAGTCGGTCAGCTTATTTCAATAGAAGATCAAAACTCAGATATCATAACTTTGACTTATTCGGTGGCTCAGGGAACTTCAAACTGTCCAACCGGTGCTTATAACTGTACGGTAATAACTTCAACTCCGGCTAATTCAGCTCAATCTTCAGAGTTGGTACTTGAGATTAATTCAAATAATGAAATTATTCAGGCAACAGGATTTCCGATGGGTTCATCCACGGCCAGTGAAAGCGTTAACTATAGTTATGGTTCCTG
>DAIDJA010000436.1 GCA_027451605.1 Acidimicrobiales bacterium | reverse complement strand
TCCTGCAGCCAACTTCAAAAGGAACTGCTCTTGCTTGGAACTTTTTGAGGCCAAATTCATGAGCGACACTGCCGTAAGGTACGGAACGTGAGACACCAGGGCAACGAAATTATCGTGTTCCGCCGCAGTCAGGGCAATCGGATCTGCGTTGAAAACTTCTTTGATAATGGCGGTTAATTTGGTATAAAGATCCAACGAGGTAGAATCCAGAGGTGTTAATACCCACGTTGCACCGGAGAACATACCTGGATTCGAATTTTCCGGCCCGGTTTTTTCCGATCCTGCCATAGGGTGCCCGCCGATGAATCTTCCGTCGCTAATCTTATTAACGATCTCTGATTTAACCGAGGCAACGTCGGTAATGATACAGTCAGATTTCAAATCCGATGAAATAGCTTCAAATGTTGATACCACCTTACTTGCAACAGTGGCGATAAAAACAATGTCGACATCCATGTCCAGTCCAATATGATCTATTAAGTTATTCTTGATTGAAATTAGCTGCCGATTTTCATTAATATCGATTCCCCATACCTCGTATTTACAATCTTTAAGAGCCTTAGCTATTGACCCGCCAATTAAACCCAACCCGATGACCAGAGCTTTAGACCCATGTGAACTACCGGCAACCTCGTTTATCATGTTTTCATCGTTTAGCTTTTGACTATCTGAAGTTGTCACTACCGTAGTTACTCATTTTGTCTTTTTTTAAATTTAATTCAATCATCTCTCAGATCGGGTCGCAATTTCTGAGCCTCATGCAGGTAGACGCTTTTAAGCGAACTGATTTCATCTTTAACATTCACATGCAACATTATTCTGATGCAAAGCGGAAGACCTCCGGCCACGTCGACCTCTTGAGCTCCGATAATCGGAACCGCATCAAGCCCGCCGATTCTCGCCGAAGTTGCCGGATACTTACATTTAATATCTGTCGTAGCCGTCACAATTGCGCTTATAATCTGATCCGCATTAAAATCATTTACTCTGAATATTTCAAGAATTAATTCTTTTACCCGAGTATCCATCTCTAGGGGATCGTCTTTTTGTAAAGTTGTTGCACCTCTTAGGGCTATCACTTTTGACATAATTTTAATTCAATCCAAATGCTTAGGCTTCATAGGCCTTTCGGCATTTAATTTATGGAATATTAATAATATATTTTTTGAAACCATTTGTCAGTACATTCCTATCTACGGTCAAGGTCGACTTTTGTCGTTCTTTATTATTATCCCAAACTTATGAGTCTGAAGTAATCTATTTTGTAATAGATTTTCAAAATTCTAATTCCATCTAAGAACGACCCGTTTATTAGTTTAAAAATTCACTTTAAAGTGGGGACGGAGGGATTTGAACCCTCACTATAAACTTTGCAGGTTTATACACTACCATTATGTTACTTAGC
>DAIDJA010000435.1 GCA_027451605.1 Acidimicrobiales bacterium | reverse complement strand
ATATTGCAATATTATGAAGATTGATATTATGAAGTGCAATAAACTAAAAATAATGGCATTGGCCTTTTTGATGGTGGCGCTTAATTTGGTTCTAGTCTTAAATCAAAGCGCTACAGCAAGTGCATCTATAGTAGACAACTTCCCTAATGGGGGGGGTATTTTCATGCTATCGATCCGGTAAGAATCGTAGATTCCAGATGTGATCTGGGAATGCATTCACTTATGGAGTCAGTACCTCAAGCACTAAATTTCAATTCCGTAGTAGCCTACTTTCCAAATTCGACGAATTCCAATATTTGCCCAACTTCTGAAAGTCCGTCGGAAATAAGTAGCGGATTACCATCGACAGGAATCACTGCAGTTGTCTTAAATGTGACTATTATTAATAGTTCTGCCTCAAATGGTGGATATCTAGCTATTTCACCGTTAAATTTACAATCTAATTTGCCTACTACTTCTTCAATTGACTATGGAAGTAATTCAACTGTGGCATCTCAGGTAACAGTTGGATTGTCTGCAACCGGTCGAGCTTATTTTTTGAATACTTTATTTAATAATGATGCATCCAGAGTTGATATATTAATTGATGTCCAAGGGTATTATTCAGACTCAGTCGGTGATACGTATTTCCCAATAACGACTTCATCATCACCCATCCCTCCGATTATGGAAAATTCATTATTAAGTCCATGCATCGCTACATCCGGCTCACCTGTGGATGCTCTACCGCTTTCCAATGGAAATAACGAAAGTGATATCCAAATAGCGGGTGGAACTGAAGTTTCTACCTCAAGTTGTAGTCAAAGTTCTACAGTGCCATTGCCATTATCTGATAATGCAAATGCAGTGTTGCTTTCAATTACCGCCCAAGATAATAATGCGACAATTCCGGCTTATTTAACAATTGCACCCGAAGGTATCTATAGTTCAAGTACCACAAAGACACAGACTTCGGTACTTAATTTACAATCTGGATCAGTACCTGCGTCAAATACAGTTACCGTTATGCTGGGTGATTCTAACAAATCTATTGGACTAGTAGTTATGAGTGCCAATGGGAATAGCTTATCTGCAAATGATGTCCAAATTGAAATTACACTGGTTGGATATTATTCCACTGATACAAACGGGTCCGTCTATTCCGCATTATCTGTTCCCCAAAGAATTGCTAATTCAATAAATTGCAGTCCGATTATGCCGTCTGGATTTTTGAATCTACCAACTTCCACAACCAATGTAGAGAATTTTAAGGTTAGTGATGCCGATTCGATTAATTCATCGTGTTCTTCGAGTAGTGATCCTGTAATACCGTCAATGATCTCCGGAGCCGTGATATCTCTCGCAATTCAAGACGGCAACTCTCAATCGTATGTTACTATTGAACCCGGTCAAGCTACTTTTAGTCAAACACC
>DAIDJA010000434.1 GCA_027451605.1 Acidimicrobiales bacterium | reverse complement strand
GGATCAGAACCTGCAGAATCAACAATAGATTTTACTGAAAGTCCACTTTTGTCTGCATTATTTTGATCAGTCTGTACCTGCTTTTTATTAGTAGACCTGCCGGCAGGATAAATCAATTGATCGAGTCCCGTTTGGTTGATTGACGTTCGGGCTTGTTTTGCCTTTCTCGACGGTCTTATCCGATCCGATCCAAATGACATTACATCATCGGCGCTCTCTTTTGCAACAGAGCCTCCCGTTAACCCAATATAGGGATTTATCATAATATCTGCTTCACCGCGAGCCTCGAGCCGTGATCTGATGGTTTTATATCTTCCCTCTCGTTCTTTTAATGTTGCCACAAGCGGTGACGCGATAAATATGGATGAGTAGGCACCCGTAGTTAATCCTATAAATAAAGCCAGTCCAAAATATTGAAGGGTCGTAGCACCTAACATCTGAGCGCCGATAACCAGGACCGAAAGAATTGGCATAATGGCAACCACGGAAGTGTTAATAGATCTGGCGAGAACCTGATTCATCGATAAATTGACAATTGAGCTATAGGTCATCCTTCCCGAAGCCCCGATTCCTTCCGTATTATCCTGAACTCGATCAAAAACAACCATTGTGTCATACAGCGAATATCCCAAAATGGTCAAAAAGGCCACAACGGTATCAGGCGTAACTTGGAATCCGGACAGAGAATAGATCCCGACAGTTACTAAAATGTCATGCAAAAGGGCAACGAGAGCTCCAACCGCCATCTTCCATTCAAACCGGACCGTGATATACAAAGAAATCAATATTAAAAATACCACCAGTGCCTCGATAGCCTTATTTGTAATATAGCCCCCCCAGGTTGGACCTACGTCCTGAATAGATACACCGTCAACTTTCGAAACTTTAGCAAGAGCGGCCAACTTATCGGTAACCTCGGTCTTTTTTGCAGCTATTTGGGTTGAATTTCCCTTATCTATTCTGTCGTCCACCGTAATTGTCTTTCCACCTAACTTTTGTACCGTGGCTGTCGCTAAACCGAGTTGATTCATTAAGTCACGGACCTGATTAACCGAAACCGAAGGAGCTTGCACTGTCCAGGACGTACCCCCCCTAAAATCAATACTGAAATTGAGCCCTTGGGTAAAAACAGAAATAAGTCCGACAATAATTACCGTCAAAGAAAGAGCGGCCCAAATTTTCATTCTTCCGACAAAATTAAACGTTGTCTGACCGTGATATAGCCTGATTAATGCATGCTTGGAAACATCGGACTTCAAATCCGTTTCGTTCTCATTAATTACTGTTGTTGTCATTAATCTTCTCCTAATTGAGGGACTGAAGACCACGGCCGATACCGATTATCGGCGCACTTACAAAGAATTTTGACCTACCCAACCAAATAACTAACGGGCGGGTAAACAGATAGGCGGTAA
>DAIDJA010000433.1 GCA_027451605.1 Acidimicrobiales bacterium | reverse complement strand
AGAACCGGTGTTGAAATGGAGGCATTGACTGCGGTATCAGTAGCTTGTTTAACAATATACGATATGTGTAAATCGGCAGATCGTGAGATGGTTATTTCCGAAGTGGCCCTTTGGGAAAAAACCGGAGGTAAATCCGGTCAATTTAAACGAAACAAACTTTAAAACCATCGAAATTCCTGAATTTTTAAAATCTTAGTTGCAGATTTAAACGAAACACAATCACGCAAATAAGTGCTATTGGTATAATTTTAACCACGGAAAGAAAGTTTTATCTGGCTGTTTCAACTTCGGTAATTCACCCAGTATTTTTTTAGTAAGCTAAAATAAAGCACTTCCTCGAAAATAATGGCTTTAATCCACCACTTAATAATTGGGCTTTGATAAATTAAATAGAAAGGTAGGCGAGGAGTTTGACTGCGTTGTTATCGGTAGTCGTTATAGTTGGACTGGCATGGGCGGTGTTCTTTGGACCGACTGCACTGCGGGCTATAAGAAAAGAATTGGACAGATTTTCGGGAGGATCGATCAGTCAGTTTAATAAGTCTCTTTCCGCATTCAACTCTTCAGTTACTGATTCTCAAATGCAGCGCAGAAGCGATGGCAGAGCCGGCAATTCGCAATACTCCGACTCGGAAATCTATCATCATGATGCCAGATTAAGTACATTTGCTCAAAACAGAAAAAAGCTTAACAGAGAGCAGATGCTTGAAAGAAGAAGGTTGGTTTTGTTACTTATGACAGCCTTCTGCATCTTAACGGGTTTACTAGGTATGGTAGGTTCACTTCAATCACTCTGGATTTTGACCGCACTGTCAGGGTTTTTTATTTTTGGGTACGGTGGTTTAGTCAAGTATTTTGAAAATCTTGAGATTGAAAAGCGTAAAAAACTTAGGTCAATCCAACGTAGACCGGTCTCAACTCAAACTATCAAGCCGGTATATAAAAACACTTTTGGTCAAAGCGACAGTTCCGTTATAATTCTGGGCAAACTATCTCAAAAGTAACGAAGGTTTATCTTATGGTAGTCTTATTGAGACTCATCTGCTCGCAACTATCCCATCGCTAATCCGGATTTAGAAAATAAATGGGGGTGTAGCTCAGTTGGAAGAGCGCCACGTTCGCAACGTGGAAGTCGGCGGTTCAAGTCCGCTCACCTCCACTATATTCATCTAAAGTATAGTATTTTGAATCTCCTTTCTGACAGAATTATTCTGATCTGAAGGTCTCCAAGTCTTTAACTTACATTTAAAATTTAATTCGCAAATGTGGTAGGTAGATTTCACTTCGTCATTATCCGCTTAGAATCCAATCGGTAATCACGGCGTTTTAACCAACATAATGAGCCCAAGCCAAATTTAACTCATCACTACCCTAATTCATCATTAGGGGCTAACGACATCCGGTAGCTTTGTATCAG
>DAIDJA010000432.1 GCA_027451605.1 Acidimicrobiales bacterium | reverse complement strand
AGTATAGTGCTTTCGACTACACCCGGAAGCTCAACTTGGACGGCAAATAACCTTCCGTCAGGCAAATGGAATATTTTGGGATTAGAGTGTCCGTCCAGCTCGATTTGTTATATGTTCGGCAATGATTTGACGTCGTTGGGATTTATTTTTTCGACTACACCCGGATCGTCAACCTGGTCCGCTAACTCACTTTCTACCGGTACATGGAATCTTTCAGGTTTGACATGTCCGACAGCTTCAAATTGTTATGCCTATGGTTACGAGACATTTTTATCGACTGCCGTGGGGTCAACCAACTGGATTAGTGATTACGTCCCAACCGGGACCCAGACCGTAACAGGTGTTATTTGTCCGTCGAGTTCATCAACATGTTACGCCTATGGAAGCGGAAGCGGTTCGGCGGGATTTATCTTATCCGCAACTGCGGGGTCAAATAATTGGACAAGTGATTCATTGCCTTCGGGAATTGTCGGACTAGTCGGATTGAATTGTAGCGCAGTTGCAATCTGTTTTGCCTATGGAGGCGGGTCGACAGGCTTTATTTTGTCAACGACAGTGGGTTCAACCACATGGTCAACCGGCACAATGCAGTCGGGTTTAACTAACCTGTCCGGTACAACATGTGTGTCCGCTTCCGTTTGCTATGCCTTCGGAACCTCGACCGGTTCCGGCGCTCTAATTTTGTCTACAAATTCGGGGCCGTCCGGTTGGGTTTCAGACTCCATACCTTCCGGATCATCCGGCATAAATGGCATAACATGCTATATGAGTTCAATTTGCTATGCCTACGGTATAAATACCTTTCTGTCAACTTCTCCCGGGTCATCAAATTGGTCAGCAGATACAGTGCCCAGTGGGATATCTGGGATCACAGGTTTAGATTGTCCGTCGAGTTCGATTTGTTATGCAAGCGCCTATAATCAACTCGGAGCCGCAGTTATTCTGTCAAGCGTCCCAGGGTCTACGAACTGGACGGCTGACCAAGTTCCAAATGGAACTCAGTCGATTAACGGCTTTAATTGTCCACAAGCTTCGACTTGTTATGCCTTTGGGGGCAATACTTTGAATGTCGGAATGATTCTTTCGGTTTCCGTGGGTGCTACCGTCTGGTCCTTAGATCCCATCCCTTCCGGGGCAGTTGGGGTTGCCGATATTTATAATATTAACTGTACGTCGGGAGTTACTTGCTACGCTTACGGAGACACAAACGGTGGCAGTGCGAATTCTGATAACTTTATCATTTCAACGGCCGTCGGGTCTACGTCTTGGGTAAGCGACAGTGTCCCTTCAGGCATTAATTTCGTTATGGGAATTGCGTGTGCGTCGGGATCGATCTGCTATGCCTTTGGCATCACAACCGGGGGATCAAATTACGTACTTTCAACGGCTACAAATTCAATTATTTGGGTGAGTAATCCGG
>DAIDJA010000431.1 GCA_027451605.1 Acidimicrobiales bacterium | reverse complement strand
GGACACACTCAAGACAAGTCTGTTGTCGATGAAGTAGCCAGCCAATCCTTCATAACTCCCACTGAATGCGGACAGCAAATTGTTGGTATTGTTAAAGGTTATTATGAAGAAATTCATGAAAAGTTGAATTTTATTTTTACGTGCGTCAATTTAAAGATCTCAGACAATGATGCCAGGTTGGGTAAATTCAGAGACCGACTTATAATTGAAGGTAGGAAAACTGTTGATTCTACCGGCTATCTTCTTGATCTTAAAAGACATAAGCTGCATGATGGCGGAAAGGGATTATTGGCTGGGATTGATTCTCAAGTCAGTTCAAAGGCTAACTCATTGGTTAACGGTTCAGTGGCAATGGTAATTAAGGCAGAAAGTGAATTAAAGACAAAAACTCATACAATCGTGCTGCAATCGGTAAATTCCGTGGAAGGATATAAATTAAGGATTAATAATAGCAAAGGGAGTTTAATTTCAGCCAAGGATCACTGTTTTCGGTTAAACAGTGATTTTATTAAATTTAAAAAGGATACCCTGCAGGCCTATAACCCTAAAAATATATTAAAAAGGGGATATGCCCTTGTCCGTAGCCAGTCTTTAAATATAGTTCGCTCAGTTGGAACTCTTAGCCTTGAATCCGAGATTAAGACTGAACTGACCGATGGAGTAGTTACTTCGAAGATAACAAAGATAGATACTTTTTGAAAGGAAGACAATATGAAACAAGATATTGACTCAGAAATGGTTTTGAGTAGCGCAACAGAAGCAGCCCAGATAAGTTTTAATGAAGGTATGGTGGAAGTTGATCAGATTATCGAAGATTTAAATGCGGGGAATATCGATATTGACGATCTGGCTGAAAAATTTCAGAGGGCGATTGATATAGTAGAAGAACTTGATCGACGAATAAAATTGGCCAAAGACAAGATTGATGAACTTACACCTCGACTACAAACAGGAGTCGATAATTAGCTGTTTCAAACAATATGATGTTGGAATCAAATTATTTTGAAATTAATTGTTTGGCGATTATCTTTTTAAATTGACATTTAAGTGTTTGATCCCCCTTAGGATAACCGTATCCCGGCGCGGTGGATCTCTATCGATTAACTCAATTTCGTTAAATGTAGACACGAGCCTTCGGAATACAACTTGGCCTTCCAAACGCGCAAGTGAAGCCCCTAAACAGTAGTGTATGCCATTTGCGAACGAAAGGGGAGGACCTTCGTCTCTTGTTATGTCGAGATTTTCGGGATTCGAAAAATGACTAAAATCGTGGTTGGCGGCACCCAAGAGGGTTATTACCATAGTACCTTGTTTGACATATTGTCCGTTGATATCAGCGTCTCTCAGTGCAGTTCTTCCGTCAAATTGAACAGGCGAATCGAATCTAAGAAGCTCTTCAATTGCAAGAATGCAGAGATCC
>DAIDJA010000430.1 GCA_027451605.1 Acidimicrobiales bacterium | reverse complement strand
CCATACAGAATGTAGAAGTAGGACAGGATATCGATGTGAGATCGTTAGATGAATCTATCGATGTCCAGCCTCCTTGACCGGTATCTTGAGTTGAGAAATTACCGCTCTTCCATCCGTACCAATTCGTTCCGTTGAAATAGAATACCTGACCGACATTATCTACAACATAACAGTCGGTTACATCAACGCAAGATACAGAAGTGATGATATTCCCCGGATCCACAATGCTCTGAGTCCAAGTGGGAGTACTTGCGGTTGGACTCGTCGTTACATATCCCATTCCCGTAGCTCCGGTAGCCACGCACAGAGATGTAGAGATACACGATACGGATCTTAAGGATTCATCGATATTGGTAGGCATCGAGTCTTCGTGCCATTGCCCCGATGACTGACTAAGAACTACAACCGCACAGTGTCCGGGCATAAGTGTCCATCCGTCAGGGAATGTTTCAAAGGTAACTTTACCGGGATTCGGTCCGACAATTCGATAGGGTGATGCTGTTATGAGTTCATTATAGGGTCCGCCATTGGTTCCGCAACCCAAGGCGGAATTTTGATCCCAGAGCTGGGCTACTAAGGTCTCACTGAGTCCCGTCGGAGCTAAAGTTGCAGTTATCACAACTCCGCCGGCAAGATTAACGGGATTATTCGTCGTATTATCTATCGATCCTATGATTAAATCCCCCAACGGTAAAGTAGAGGTCTTCGGAGATTGTGCATTTGAGCAGGCTCCGTTTTGATCACTGATCAATGCGGTAGAGTTGACGATACCGCTTGATGTCGCTGATATTTCGACGGATTGGGCAATTAAGTTATTAAGGGAGGGGGCTACCACTATATCTGAATTGACATTATCCGAACAGGTGGTGGTATTTACCATTACCTGCGGAGAAGGTGTATCAGAAGACATAACTTCATTGAGCCAATTCATCGCAGCGGTTGCCGCTTGGTTAACAATGGTTGAAGATTGCTCGTTGGAATGTCCCATATTCAAATAAAAGGCCGTAATTGGGTAGTTGGGATCAATGCTTTGGAGCCTGTTGACAAGCATCTGAACCTGAAGAGCACTCAGGAATAAGTCTGTTGTGCCTTGAACGGCAAATATGGGAACCGGAACGGAAGGTACCGGTTCATAAAGTACAGAGTGATAATTTTGCCAATTACTTAAGTTATTTTGAAAAACGGTGTCGGGACCATAAGGTTCACCTGTCATCAGAGCCGTCAGAATTGAGAAAAGATCATCTTGAGATCCCTTCGGAGCTTTTTGGGTACCGGAAAATGTACTATAGGCAATACTTGAGACCCAAGTTTTCGAATAGGATCCTATGGGAATTGCGGTATTTCCCGAAGGCACTATTACTCCGTCAGAGGCTCTTCCATTCCATTCAAGTGCGGAAAATACATCAGTAAGGGTGGCATATGGAATAATTGCGGC
>DAIDJA010000429.1 GCA_027451605.1 Acidimicrobiales bacterium | reverse complement strand
CTATTAATAAGGTTTTCGAAAATACATTAAAAAAACTATTACCTAATCTCATTTTAGTTCCCCTTGGTTTACGATTGCCGAGCATATTATAACCTCAATTAAATTGCTAATAGGAATATGGTGTTAATCCTTTAAATTTATTTTAACATAATTCTTGGCATAATTCAACTATATACTACAAAGTTTTGATCAGTTGAAGAAAATTTAGCTCTTTGTGAAGATTTTTATAAAAAAATGTTTCAATAATTAATCTATAGGGATCTCAAAATTGACGAGACAATTCGCTGGGAGGCTTTACCATCCCAAAATTCAGGCAATTTCGCCTGCAATCGGGGTTTATTCATAACCTGTTCGAATGTGGCAAGTATATTATCTTTTTTCGTACCCACTATAAAATTGGTACCATTGGTCACTGTTATGGGTCTTTCCGTTGTTTCCCGAAGCGTAAGACAGGGAATTCCTAAGACAGTAGTTTCTTCCTGTATGCCTCCGCTGTCAGTCAAAACTAATTTAGAATTTGCTTCTAAAGCGATGCAATCCATATATGAAACTGGTTCAATGATAGTTATTGCATCAGAAAGCTGAAAATTATTAAGCTGTTTTCTTGTGCGTGGATGGCATGGAAACAATATATTCAAAGATTGTGAAATTACATTTAGCGCAGAAATAATTTCACCTAAAATGTTCGGATTATCGACATTTGAAGGTCTGTGAAGGGTTACCAAACCGAAATTACCCTTGTCGATGGAATGTGTTATTGGACGTTCAAGAGCTCGATTGATATTATTCAATAATGTATCTACCATGACATTGCCTACCATTTCGGCCTTATCGTCAATGCCTTCATTTCGAAGATTTATCAATGCATCTGGGCTGGTGGCAAAAAGTTTCTCGGAAATATGATCTACGACTATGCGATTAATTTCTTCAGGCATAGCCCTGTCGAAGCTTCGTAGACCCGCTTCTACATGAGCTATTTTTACGCCAATCTTTGATGCGACTAACGCCGTTGCCAAAGTCGAGTTTACGTCTCCAACCACTACTAAGATGTCCGGCATTGATTGGGTTATAATTGGTTCAAATAATTCCATTATTTTTGCAGTCTGTCGGGCATGACTGTCGGATCCAACATTCAAATTAAAATCCGGCATCTTAATCTGAAGTTCTTCAAAAAAATCATCACTCATCTTTGAGTCGTAATGTTGTCCGGTATGAATCAAAACATTTGTTAAGCCTACGCGGTCCATTTCCTGAAGGATTGGGGCAATCTTCATAAAATTTGGTCTTGCCCCGGCAACAACCATTGCAACCTTGTCAGAGATATTCGACATTTTGACCCTGCATTACGTGACGCAGATCGAAAATAGCCGAGGCATTCTGCGAGATGACATCTAAGTCGATCACCTTGTGGGGAGAAAGTATCAAAACTATATCC
>DAIDJA010000428.1 GCA_027451605.1 Acidimicrobiales bacterium | reverse complement strand
ATGATTTGTCGCAGCCTGCCAATGTAACCATGGCATCAAAGCGCTCGGCGTGCATGACGGTTTCTACACTGTCAGCAATGACTTCTCTTGAGACCAAACTAGCTCGCATACCTTCATGGCCCATTGATATCCCGTCCGAAACAGCTACGGTTACGAATTCGATCGGATAGCCACCGGCAGATTTTACCCCCTCTTTGGCTTTTTGAGCCAGTCGGCTTAGTGGCATGTTGCAGGGTGTTACTTCGTTCCACGAAGACGCCACGCCGATTTGTGGTCTGTCAAAATCTTCGTCTTGCATACCAATTGCTCTAAGCATTGCCCTGGCGGGTGCCTTAGTGAAGCCTTCGGTGACTTCGTGGCTTCGAATTTTTAATGATTTTAAATCTTCATCCATAATTACCTCTTAAGTATTTTTTCAACTAACGTCAAAATTATATCTTCGACAACTGTTACCAACCCTTATCGGGCAAACCATCTGAGCGTCGCAAAAATTAACCTTCTCTACGACTTAATAAAATTTGAGTAACGACTTTGCCGTTTGCCTGACCTTTAGAAAGCCTCATAACCTGTCCTATAAAAAATTGGATGACTTTATCGTCGCCCTGTTTTAATCTTTCAAATTCTTCGGGTTTTTCTGAAATCAGCCGATCGATGAGTTTTTCAGTTTCAGACTCGTCAAAAGATGCGATATTTAATTCAGAAATTATCACATCGACACTTTTCCGAGTATCTTCTAACATTTTAGATAAGATTGCTTTTGACTGGGTCGTAGATATCTTGTTTTGAGTTTCTAAGACGATTAATTTTGCCAACTCTTCCGGGTTTAAATTTCTGGCAGCTTCAATATCGTTTGCAGCTTCATTTGTGAGCCTCTTTAAAGTTAAATTTGGATCGCAACCAAAGGCCACGGAATTTTTAAAAAGTGAGTCCAAGTCTTGGTCCACCAGTGTGACTGTCGCTGACAAGAGCTGATCTTCTTCGGAGCTGTCTTTCAAAAGATTAAGCACGGCCTGCCTGCGGTCAATTAAAAGTTCGGGCATCTCGGCTTTAATGGTATTAATCCAATTAATATCAGGATTAAGTGGGACTAAGTCCGGTTCAGGAAAGTAACGATAGTCTTCGGCTTCTTCTTTGGTTCTTAATGTGACGGTTTGATTTAAGTCCTCGTTAAAGTGACGAGTCTGCTGTATTACTTTGTTTCCGGAATTAATTAATTCGACTTGGCGTCTGATCTCATAGTCGATAGCTCTTCCGAGTGACCTTAAGGAGTTGAGGTTTTTGATCTCGCATCGCGTTCCAAGATCTGAGTCGGTGATTTTTTTAACCGAGACGTTGGCGTCGACCCGTAGGGACCCCTCCTCCATCTTGCCGTCGGAGGCGCCGGTGGCCACCAGGATGGCCCGCAGCTCATCGACGTAGGCCCGGGCGTCCTCGGCG
>DAIDJA010000427.1 GCA_027451605.1 Acidimicrobiales bacterium | reverse complement strand
AAAGCTTCCATGACCATCAATTAATGGATACCTTAGCGAAAAATCTTGGACCATTCTGGCTAGTGCTTCGTATATTGCACTATCTCCGTGAGGGTGAAATCTACCCATGACGTCACCTACTACCCTTGAACATTTCACATACGGGCGATCCGGTAGTATACCCAAATCATACATATCAAACAAAATCCGGCGATGTACCGGTTTTAACCCATCTCTGGCATCGGGTAGGGCTCGAGAGACGATGACCGACATTGAATATTCAAGAAATGATCTTTCCATCTCTTCTTGAATTTCGATCGGTTCAACTATTGCATTATCTTGTTCGTTTATATCTATTTCGTCTGGCACCTAATACTCCGAAAATTAAATATCCAAAAATCGGACGTCTTTAGCATTGGTTTGGATAAATCTTTTACGCAAATTTACGTCCTCGCCCATGAGTACTGAAGTGACTTCGTCGGCGACTGTCTCATGTTCCAACTTTATCTGTAACAGCGACCTTTTGGAAATATCCATAGTAGTATTTTTAAGTTCCTCAAAGTCCATTTCACCAAGTCCTTTCAGTCGCTGAAATTCATTTTTATGATTGGGGTGTGCGACTAAGAATTCATTTCTTGCCTTATCGTCTTTAAGATAAAGCTTTTCTTTTCCAACCAAAGTTGAATAAAGTGGGGGTTGAGCGACATACACATGGCCGGCTGCCACTAACGGCTTCATATATCTGAAAAAAAATGTCAACAAAAGGGTTCTTATGTGCGACCCGTCGACATCAGCATCTGCAAGGATAATTACTTTGTGATATCTGATCTTGGTTAGATCAAAGTCATCTTTTAGACCGGCTCCTATGGCGGCAATAAGTGCTTGAACTTCAGTGTTTTTCAACATTTTTTCAATCTGAACTCGTTCGACATTTAGAATTTTACCCCTAATGGGAAGAATTGCCTGAGTCTTAGGATCTCTTGCGTCTTTAGCGGATCCTCCTGCTGAATTTCCCTCCACAATAAATAATTCCGACTCTTTAGGATCTTTTGACGAACAGTCTGCAAGCTTACCCGGCAAATTGGCTCCGTCCAGGGCAGATTTCCTCCTGGTTAGTGCTCGGGCTTGTTGCGCGGCAATCCTTGCCTTGGCTGCAGATAATGCTTTCGAAACAATTTGATTGGCTTCTCTTGGGTTTTCCTCCAGCCATTCTGCCAATTTCTCATTAGTTGTTTTTTCAACCAACGATCTTATTGAAAGGTTACCCAGCTTTGCTTTGGTTTGTCCTTCAAACTGCGGCTCGGCAAGCCTAACTGATATTATTGCCGTAAGTCCTTCTCGAATGTCTTCACCTTGCAGATTTTCGTCTTTATCTTTTAGTGTTCCCTTCGCCCGGGCATATTTATTGATAACGCTAGTCAGCGACCTTCTAAATCCGTCTTCATGCATACCACCTTCGGTTGTGGCA
>DAIDJA010000426.1 GCA_027451605.1 Acidimicrobiales bacterium | reverse complement strand
ATTATCGTAATCGATCACGGCAATGACGGATCAGACAAAGTCGCTTCTGATTTAGGGGCTCAGGTAATTAAAAACCCGAACAACCCCGGATATGGTACGGGACAAAATTACGCAATTTCGCTTTGCGAAAGCCCCTTTATCCTTTTATTGAATCCTGATGCAAAAATTGACTTATCGGGACTGGAACAAGGTCATAAATTTCTTTTAGCAAATGAAAACACCGTGGCAATACAAGGTATTATAACCAATCCGGATAAAACTTTGGTTGAAAGGAGTCACGGAAACGCAATTGGCCTAATCCATCTGTATGGAAGAGCGCTCGGACTCAAAGGTTTACTAAGATATCGCTTAATAAGAAAAGTGTTCTCAAAAAATAGATACCTTAAAGATCATATTCACAGAATTCCTACGACACCTGAAAATACCGATTCTCTGGGATTTGCCGCTGCTTTAATCAGAAGATCCGCCTTCGAAAAAGTCGGTGGATTTGACCAAGATTTCTTTATGTATGGCGAAGATACCGATTTATGTAAAAGGTTCAAGGCTGTCGGCTATGATCTTATTTCTTTACCGGTGCAGTGGGCCACCCATATCGGTCAATACTCCGGAGAATCAAATTTAAAAAAAGAACTACTCTGGTGGGAAGGGACGCTTTTATATGCTAATAAATGGTTTAGCAAAACCGAAAAAATATTACTCTTGGGGGCTCAGTTTATCGAATTCGGAAAACTCTCGTCAAGAGAACCAAAATTTACCAAAACTATATTTAGGACTATTTTCCCGAAATATCGTTAAGTGAGATTTTAGTTTTGATGCCTTTAAGTGAACGCCTGTTATCCAACTCCATTACTCAGGTTGAATTAAATTTTCACCGTTATTTTTCGGGCTGTTGACCAAAGTTGATACTCGGTAGGCTTCCAAAAACTCCGGTTGAATCGGGGCGCTAAAAAGATTAAATGAAATCTCATCTAAATCGGCAATGCTCAGCCATTCATCTATATTCATGTCCTTAATTATCATCGGCATCCTGGAATGTATCGGTTTAACAATATCATTTGCCTCACAGGTCAAAATCGCACAAACGTTTACAGAAGTTACTTTTCCTAATGTATCTTTAATTTCGATTTGTTCATAAATTGCAGCGACCGCAAATGGCAAGCTTTGTCTCCGCTTAAAATAATAAGGTATCTTTGCCGAACCATTAGGCTGCGCTGCCCATTCATAAAACCCATCCATCGGCACTATACATCGCGATCTTTTCACTGCATTTACAAAAAACTTCTTTTTATAAATCGTCTCAGAAACCGCGTTAATTACCGGTTTTACAGTTGCCGATCCGACGGCCCATTTTGGCAAAAATCCCCACCTTAACTTATCCAGTACATTTTTGCCGTCACATTTTAAAACCGCCGTAATATCATTCCCCGGGGTAATATTGTAATTAGCCTGAT
>DAIDJA010000425.1 GCA_027451605.1 Acidimicrobiales bacterium | reverse complement strand
CTCGACGCACCAGCGGTAGTTGTAAATCTAACGGTAACTGATACAACTTCTGCGGGAGGATTCTTAGGCGTATGGCCCGCCGGCTCGAATATGCCTAATTCTTCAAATATAAACTTTGGTCCCGATGATACGGTGGCAAATATGGTACAAGTTGGACTCGGTACATCAGGACAGATTTCATTATATAATTTCAATGGATCCACCGATGTTATCGTGGACGTGGAAGGGTTTTTTGCACCCTCATCCGTTTCGACAAATGCCGGAGGTTTTGTGCCGCTAAGTCCGAGCCGAGTTTGCGACACCAGGTCGGCTTCTTCTTCAAATCAGTGCAACAGTAACGGAAATACGACATTGTCTGCCGGTTCTGTAATTACCGTACAGGTTGCCGGAGGTTCTTATCCAATCCCTGCGTCTGCAAGTGCCGTTGTCGCAAATTTAACGGCTACAAATACAACTTCCGCGGGAGGTTTCCTTACAGCGTGGCCCGGCGGTACGATTCAAATGCCAAATACCTCTAATCTTAATTTTGGTCCGGGAGTAAGCGTCGCAAACCGAATAATAATACCGATAGACCCCGCCACAGGAACTATCAGTATCTATAACTTTAACGGTAACACGGATATAGTTTTAGACATTAATGGATACTTTACTTCGGGAAGTTCAAGTACACAGGGTCTGGGTTTCAATTCGATCACGCCTACAAGAATTTGCGACACACGCCAAATAGACTTAGTAGGCACTTTGGCGAATCAATGTGACCTGAACGGAGCTTCGTCTTTAGGATCAAGCCAAACTTTAACCGTTAAGGTAGCCGGAATTGATTCTCTTCCCAATGTGGCACAGGCAGTAGTGGCCAATATTACTGCAGCTGACACTACTCAAAACGGAGGATTTTTTACGGTTTACCCTGCCGTAATTCCATCCGCAAGTCCCCCAACCGTATCGGATTTGAACTGGAGCCAAGGCGAAGTTGTAGCGAACTTAGTTGAAGACGGACTGGGAGCAAACGGCGCAATAAATGTATATAACTACATCGGCAATGCGGACTTAATAGTAGACGTTACCGGTTATTATAGCTAAATCAGCATCCTAACGACATATCCAAATTAGATTCACGTCAAATCCTTGATTTCTTTACGGAGTTAAGAGGAAATCAAACCGGTCCGATTTTCTGCGGTCTGGGTTTCAATTCTTTTTAATTTATTATCAACTTTTACCTCCAGGTTTAACTTTTTAGTGGGTCAAAGCATAAGTTCAATGAAACATTTTTGGAAGGCAAAACTAATGATAATAACGTAGTTTAAGTGTCGGCTTACTATAATTGAAACAGCGTGGAAACCAAGAATAATTCGAAAACAATTGCGGTGTTTGACTTTGACGGCACCCTTACAAAAGGAGATTCCTTCTGGAGGTTTCTTTTCTTCTCAACCGGATTTTTCAAAGTATTTGCAGCCGGAATG
>DAIDJA010000424.1 GCA_027451605.1 Acidimicrobiales bacterium | reverse complement strand
ATTAAAGAACAGGCTTCCAGAATGTCAAAACTTATTGAAGAACTTCTGGTTTTGGCAAGATTGGACGAAGGTCAACGGCTGCAACTTGAACCCATAGATATGAGGCTTTTAGCTCATGAATTAGCCGCTGATGTTATGCTGTTAGATTCAACAAGAAACGTTAAAGTGGATGCAAACGAACCCGTAATGGTTATGGGAGATTCGGTTAAGCTTCGTCAGGTGGTAACAAATTTTGCCAGCAACATATTTAATCATACGGAAAAGGGCATTCCGATAACTGTAGGAGTTGCCGCAAGAGACGGGTTTGGAATATTTACGGTTGCAGACTACGGTAAAGGAGTCACGGATTTAAATAAGATTTTTGACCGGTTTTATCGGGAAAATAAAGTTCAGCCTGACAGTAATTCAACATCCGGATCCGGATTGGGGCTTTCGATAGTTTACGCGATTGTTCAGGCTCACAGCGGGAAGATCGTCGCCCGACCGACCGAAGGAGAAAAAGGACTAACCCTTGAGGTACAGATTCCTTTAATAGAAAATTAGCCTTATTTGAGGGTGGCTATCCCTCCGTCTACCGGAATGACTGCTCCGGTAATGTACGATGCCGCTTGAGATGCCAAAAATATTGCGGTGCCCGCCATATCCGACGGCTTTCCAATGCGTCTTAAAGGAGCCATTGCCGCGATCTGGTCTCCGAAGGCCTCTAAAGTTGCATGCATCATTTTGGACTCAAAGGGTCCGGGCGCTATTGCGTTAACTGTTACGACAGGCGCCAACTTTCTTGCCAGATGACGGGTTAGCTGATGCACTGCCGCTTTAGAAGCAGAATAGGAGTAAGTTTCTAAGACCGGAACTTGAATTCCGTCAATAGATCCTATGTTTATAACTCTTGAGGGATCTTCCATGCTTGCAGATTTTGTCAAAAGTGGAATAAGAAATTTTGTAAGGTGAAAGACACTTTTCACATTTAGTGACAGTACTCTGTCCCATGCCGCATCGTCAAAAGTCTCGATCGGTGCTCCCCACGTTGCTCCGGCGTTGTTTACTAAGATATCCAAATGATCTTCATTTTGTGAAATTGTTTCGGCCAAGACTTTGCAGTTCATTTCCGTGGAGAGGTCCAAAGGGATACTGATGCATTCTCCGAACGCAGAAAGTTCTTTTGCGGTTGCGTTACAGGCCTCGGCTTTTCGTGCGGATATATAAGTTTTAACTCCGGCCTTTACAAACCCCGATGCAATCATTTTTCCGATGCCCCTTGATCCTCCGGTCACCAAGGCTACTTTATTGTTTAAATCAAACAGATTTTCTGTCATCAATAGTCCTTCCTTACAATTATTTCGATAAGCTATTTCGATTAGTTGCCGCTTAAAAAGTTCAGCACCACCGGCACAAATTTATTTTGGAAATGGTATTGAATAGCAGTGGCATTTTTTTGGTTGGCTACTCTAACAATTTCTTTTAATGAG
>DAIDJA010000423.1 GCA_027451605.1 Acidimicrobiales bacterium | reverse complement strand
TTATAGAAACGCAAGTTCAACTGTTTAGTTCGACCGAAGTCAAAAACGTTGTTACTCAGAAAATCGGACATCCTGCGCCACCTGTTAATGTTTCCGAGATTGGAACTACAGCAGTTATAGAAATTAGCGTATCAAACCCCAGTCCTTCCGAGGCTGCATTAATTGCAAATGCTTACGCCAATGCATACGTCGGATTATTACAAAATCAGGTGAATCAGGCCTTTGCTCAGTCCGTTTCGGGAATTCAGCAGGAAATTGATAAGACACAAAACCAAATTGCTGCATGGAATCAGCAAATCTCATCGGCCCCGCTGATTCAACAGCAGAATTTAAAAAATGAACTTGATCCTCAAATTTCAGCGGCTCAACAAAGCCTGACTGTCTATGGTAATGAATTGGTAGATGCTCAAATTCAGCAACAACTAACAGGTCAACCCGCTCAAGTTGTCAGTCCTGCCGTAACCCCCATAAGTCCGTCTTCACCTGCAAAAAAGAAAGATGCGATTTTCGCTGGTTTTATAGGCCTGTTGCTTGCGGTTACATTAACTTTTATACGGGAACAATTGGACGACTCTGTTAAATCCAAAGAGCAACTGGAATTATTGGCAAGACCTCTTTCGGTTGTCGGTTTAATCCCATATGTCGCCGAATGGGATGATCATCGAGGTCATATAGCACTGACTCTTGGTGAAATCAGTTCACCGGTAGCCGAATCATTCAGAAGTCTGAGAACGTCGATACAATTTATAAGTATCGATCAATCTATACGGGTCTTGCAGATTACCAGTTCGAAAAAGGACGAAGGAAAGACTACATTGGTGGCCAATTTGGCAGTTGCTCTTGCAGAAGCCGGCCAAAAAGTCATTGTAGTTAGTTGTGATCTTCGGCTTCCTAAACTTCATGAGTATTTCAATTTGTCGAATAAGAAGGGTTTAACTTCTTTAATTTTAGGGGAATCCGTGATGGAGGAGTCACTCCAAAAGGTTGTTACCTCGCGTGGCGATTTAAGATTACTCTCGGCGGGTCCAAAACCTCCAAATCCTTCCGAGATTTTAGCCGGAACCAAGGTAAGAGAAATTATTGAGGAATTAAAGCAAATGGCTGATATCGTTCTTATCGATACGCCTCCGGTATTGCCTGTTACTGATGCTGCAGTGTTGTCTCGTAATGTGGATGCGTCGTTGGTCGTCGGACGAGCGAGCTTTGTAACCAAAAAACAAATAAAAAGGACCTTAGAAATTCTGCGTCAAGTCGATGCGCCATTAATCGGAGTTGTGCTCAATGGCATTGCTCCGGAGGTAGGGTATGGCAGCGCCTATAGCTATACCTATGGCTACGGATATTATGATACCGGTTCTGGGACGGAAAATACAGAAACCAGAAAGAGTGCCCGAAAAAAGAAGTCAAAAGCTAAGGTTTAAAGTCTGCCGGCAATTTCAGAATTGTTGTTACTGATTGGCTCTTAGACTTTA
>DAIDJA010000422.1 GCA_027451605.1 Acidimicrobiales bacterium | reverse complement strand
AGCTTAGATCGGGTTTTAGTTGTGGGATATTAGATGAATTATTCCTAAAACTTCAGTATAAAATCTTAACAAGACTTTTTGCAGTTTTAAAGGAGACAACCGTGAGTATATACGACTATAGCTATAAAAGCTTAACCGGTGAAGAAATTCACCTTGATACGTTTAAAGACAAGACACTATTAATTGTTAACGTGGCTTCTAAGTGTGGATTAACACCGCAATACGAAGGATTGGAGAAACTGTTCCGTGACCATAAAGATAACGGATTAGTAATTTTAGGTTTTCCATGTAATCAGTTCTTAGAACAAGAACCGGGAACATCAGAAGAAATACTTTCTTTTTGTAGGACCACCTATGATGTTACCTTTCCGATCCTTGAAAAGATTGAGGTTAATGGAGACAACAGAGATCCGATCTACACCGAACTTACACAAATTCCCGACGAGGAAGGTAGTGCCGGAGATATTACTTGGAATTTTGAAAAATTCGTTATCGGACCCAACGAAAGCGCAAAATTTAGGTTTAGACCACAGATTACTCCCGAAGATTCCAGGGTAATCGAAACACTTAAGGGATTGCTCGTCTGAATTGCAGGCCTTCTAAAACAGATTTCACTTTTTAAAGTCAAATTTGATATTCTTGAGTTAGTTATTTAGTTTGAGTGATTTGATCGCTTAACTTTAATAAAGGATCTATATTCAAAAGTCATCCTTTGTTCATAAGCCAAAAATTACTTTATAAATACAATAGGTCACGAACAGGAAAAGACATGACAACAGACTGCACAATCGATATCAACAAAGTTGATCCTAATCTTGATGAACTTTTCATGAACTTGGTTTCAACTCCTGAAGGTCGCAAAAACCCCTATCCAATATATCGAAACCTACTTGAAAAAGGTCCGGCATTTAAAATGCCACTCGGAACTATTGTGCTCACAAGGTATGACGACTGCCGACAGATTCTACGGGACAACAGGTTCGGCAAAGATACGAACAATCCTGATGATCGCCGTCAACGTGCCGAGATGATTGGATTGACTCAGGAAGAAATCGACGAAGCGGCCAAATTCTTTGAAAATAGGGGATCACTGCTTTTTTTAAATCCACCGGATCATACCAGACTAAGGTCACTCATTTCCCGTGGATTCACTCCAAAAACAGTAGAAAAGATGAGGTCTCACATAGAAGCAATCACTGACGAGTTATTGGAAAATCTTGACGGTGAAACCGATATTATGGAAAGTTTGGCATGGGTACTTCCCGCTACTGTAATAAGTGAACTATTGGGCGTGCCTTTCGATCAACGCGAAACATTTCGACCATTGGTCAGGGCCACCACTATGTTACTTGAACCGGTTCTAACAAGGGAAGATTTTTTGGCCGCAATCGAAGCATTTAAGAGCATAAATGAAATGCTTGTCGAATTAGTAAGTCAAAGAAGAAAAGACCCCAAAGATGATTTAATCTCTCATTTAATTGCAGC
>DAIDJA010000421.1 GCA_027451605.1 Acidimicrobiales bacterium | reverse complement strand
ATCTTGCTGGCTATGGGATTTACGGGTCCGGAGGTTACAAATTTTGGTGACTCAAAAGGAATAGTCGAAAATCAACGAGGCAACATCTCCGTGGATTCAAATTGGAAGGCAGATTCAGAAAATGTCTTCGCCGCCGGAGATGCGGTTCGTGGGCAAAGTCTGATCGTGTGGGCAATAGCCGAAGGTAGGGCCGTTGCCGCTTCCGTGGATAAATTCTTAATGGAAGATACTAAACTTCCGACGGTATTAAGGCCTTATAGCTACGCTTTGAAGTAAGAGGATAAAGATTCAGGAATAAAAATATTTCTTATTCTGTGGATAGATCAATCTACGAAATTTACTCAGCGACAGTTAATTTTTTGGGTTAAAATTTTAACAATGGGATACCGAAGATTTCAATAATTAGAGAAAGAGTTTGTATATGAAAAGTACCATGCAACACAGGCCGCTGTTGGTCAGCCAGTTATTCGAATTCGGTAAAACCGTTCATCCGACCTCGGAGGTAATTACTTTTGAAGGCTCGTCGATTTCAACTAAAAGTTTTGCCAAGACATCGATAAGAGCGGAAAAGTTGGCCAATGCGCTCAAAAGATTGGGAATTAAACCGGAAGATCGTGTTGCTACATTCGGTATGAACCACCAAGAGCATTTGGAATGTTACATGGCAATTCCATCGATGGGAGCCATTTTGCATACCCTAAATGTTAGGTTGTTCCCGGATCAGTTGTCATATATCATTACCGATGCTGAAGATTCCATAATTATATTTGACTCGATACTTGCTCCGGTTTTAGCCGGAGTGAAGGATGCGCTAATTAATGTAAAATATCTCGTTTCAGTTGGAGCCGGCGATACGTCAGTTTTGGGTAGAGAAGTAATCGATTATGAAGATTTAATCAGAGACGAATCAACGGGATATGACTGGCCGGACTTGGATGAATACGATGCTGCGTCGATGTGTTATACATCCGGTACGACCGGAAATCCAAAGGGAGTTGTATACTCACACCGTTCAATATATCTCCATACAGTAATGGCCGGATCAGCTTCGACATTGGGAATTTCCGCACAAGACCGGGCGCTGGTTATTGTTCCTATGTTTCATGTAAATGCTTGGGGAACCCCGTATTCCTGTTGGATTGCCGGTGCAGATATGTTAATGCCCAAGCAATTTCTTCAGGCAAAGCCTCTTTTGGAGTTTATAAATTTAGCCAAACCTACGATAGCCGCCGGAGTGCCTACTATATGGAATGACTTACTCAGTTATGCCGAGAACGAAAAATTGGATCTTTCATCAATGCGCCTTGTGGTTGCGGGCGGATCGGCAGTTCCCAGAAAGTTGATCGAGGCCTTTAAGAAGCGATACGGAGTAAGGCTTCTCCAAGGTTGGGGGATGACTGAGACTTCACCGTTGTGTGCATTATCATTTCCGCCAAAAGATTCCCCACCCGAAGAAGAAATTGACTGGCTTGCTAAAACCGGTACC
>DAIDJA010000420.1 GCA_027451605.1 Acidimicrobiales bacterium | reverse complement strand
ATTTTAAGCAGATAACCTAATTTAATTAAGACCGGGCATTATAGACACATTCATCATGCATTCCAAAGTGTCTGTTGGTCAAGTTGTCGAGTTAGTGCAATTAAAATATAGTATTAAATCAAATTGCCGTTTTAAGTCCGGTTACCGTACGGTATTTAAAATAAATATTTGTATCGGATTGAATTTTAAATGAAAGTGGTAAATAAATATGGAATATTCGGAAATTTCAGTCACGTGGGAAAAAGCAGCGGATTTTCAGGACATAAAATACGAGAAATGGGATGGCATTGTTAAAATAACAATCAACAGGCCCGAAGTGCGAAATGCCTTCAGACCTGAGACTCTAGCAGAATTAAGGACGGCATTTGATCTTGCCAGAGATGATTTAAACGTAGGCGTGATAATCTTCACGGGGGAGGGCAACCTAGCTTTTTGCTCAGGAGGCGATCAGAGAATCAGAGGTACGGACGGCTATGTAGGATCCGATTCCGTAGGCCAGCACGGTGTCGGCAGACTCAATGTCTTAGACCTTCAAATTCAGATTAGGCGCCTACCGAAACCTGTTATTGCTATGGTTGCCGGTTATGCTATTGGCGGCGGTCACATACTTCATTTGGTATGTGATTTAACCATTGCTGGCGATAACGCAAAATTCGGTCAGACCGGTCCTCGAGTCGGAAGCTTCGACGGTGGTTACGGAGCGTCGTTGCTTGCTCGGACAATCGGTCTGAAGCGAGCCAAAGAGATCTGGTTTTTATGTCGACAGTATGATGCGGAGACTGCCTATAAGTGGGGATTGGTAAATCAAGTAGTACCGGTAACCGAATTGGAGCAAGAAACGGTTAAATGGGCAAAGGAAATACTGGCTTTATCTCCAATCGCTTTAAGAATGCTAAAAGCAGGATTTAATGCAGCTGACGACGGCTTGGCCGGCATACAACAGCTAGCAGGTGATGCCACTATGTTGTACTACATGAGTGAGGAAGGTCAGGAAGGTCGTAACGCCTACGTTCAAAAACGTAAGCCTGATTTTTCGCAGTATCCAAAGCGCCCGTGAGTCAGAATACTGAAAAGTTAAGCTATCCAAAATTATTCATTTTGGGTGCACGACCAAGAACTTTGCCCGCTGCCATCTCGCCTGTCCTGGTTGGTACAGCGATCGCTACCCATCGACATTTTGGAGGAATCTCCTACTTAAGAATGTTTTTATGCCTTATTGTGGCAATATCATTGCAGGTTGGCGTAAATTATGCCAATGATTATTCGGATGGAATAAAAGGTACCGATGATAAAAGAGTCGGACCGATTCGACTTGTCGGATCAAAACTCGTCAAACCCAAATATGTAAAATATGCTGCATTCGTTTCCGGAATTATTGCAGCCGCCGCCGGTCTGGCTTTAGCATTTTTGACTTCGTTTTGGTTTATCCCCGTCGGGCTTATCTGTTTGGTGGCCGGTTGGGGTTATACGGGAGGTGCTAAACCCTATGGG
>DAIDJA010000419.1 GCA_027451605.1 Acidimicrobiales bacterium | reverse complement strand
GCCTTTTCACTTGAATGTTGTAATGTAATGTCTATTTATAATAACTTGACTTTTTACAATAGTTTGGAATTTTGTTTTTGGGATTCAATTTCAACGGCCACTTTTCCAATATCGGACCTAAAATGCATTTTGTCAAAACTTATCTTTGATATTTGATCGTACGCAGCTTCTCTTGCCTCTTTGAAAGTGCCCTTTGTGCTTGAAACCGACAAAACTCTTCCTGAATTGGTAAACAGTCCTTCGTCATCGGGGTTTTTGGCAACTCCGGCAAAATACAATTTCACATCACCCGGCTCAAGATCAGTAATGTCATCATCAAAATAAATTTTATCTCCCAATTGTGGTGAATCCGGATATCCGTGTGCCGACAGGACAATATTGACGGTTTTGTTTCGGTTGAATTTCGGTTCCTCGGTCAATTTTCCCGAAGCGGCCTGATAAATTAAAGACGCTAAGTCGGTATCTAAAAGGGGTAGTATTGCCTGTGTCTCCGGATCGCCAAATCTCACATTGAATTCAACTATTTTCGGACCTTCATTAGTTAGCATAAGTCCCGCATATAACACTCCGCGATAGTTAATATCTCTGGATTTGAACACGCCGAGAATAGGTTCGATGCATTTTTCCAGAACGAGATCCAAAGTACGGTCGTCAATAAACTCTGCCGGACTGAATGCCCCCATCCCGCCGGTATTTGGACCTTCATCGTTATCGAAGCATCTCTTGGCATCAACTGCCGGTGTTAAAGGTACTATATTTTTGCCGTCGGTAAGTGCCATTACCGAAAGTTCACGCCCCTCCATTAACTCTTCTATTACTACTTTTCTGCCTGCCTGCCCAAACGATTTCCCTTCCATTTTGTCTTTGAGATCCCTCAGAGCTGAGTCAAATTGGCGAGTAACAAATACACCTTTACCGGCTGCCAGGCCGTCAGTCTTAATTACATAGCCGTCTTTCAATGTATTTAGGAAATCTTTTGCCGGTTCAAATTCTTTGAATTCTCCGAATCGAGCTGTAGGAATGGATGCTTCTTTAAGCACATTTTTCATCCAAATTTTTGATGATTCGAGTTGTGCACCGTCTTTGCCCGGACCAAATACGATTTTGCCTTGACCGCGCAGTTTGTCTGAGATACCTTCACTTAATGGCCCTTCAGGACCGATTACAAAGAGATCTGCTTCGATATCAGTCGGATCCAGCGTGCTTGTGGAAATTTGAAGAGACTTATAAGCTTCATCAATACCTGGGTTGCCCGGAGTGACAACTACAGAGTTTGAAAATTTTGCAAAGCTGACAGCAAGACAGTGTTCTCTGGCACCCGAGCCGACAACGCAAATCTTCAATTTGAAATCACCGCTACCTGATTTCTTTTAGGTCCGACTCCCACAAAGTTAACCGGGATGCCTAAAATTTGAGAGATTCGGTTAATAAATATCTTAGCTTCTTTGGGAAGATCTTGATAATCCTCTACTTCTGTTATTGAACTTTTCCAACCC
>DAIDJA010000418.1 GCA_027451605.1 Acidimicrobiales bacterium | reverse complement strand
AAACCGCATTCAGGCTTGCAAACGGATCTCCCGAATTTAGGTATATTCATCACGAAGTGATAGAGGAGTCGCACCACTCAATGATGTTTCAAGAATTGGTAAATCGTACCGGATTAAAGGTGAAGGGTATGCCGGGCTATCTCAAATTGTTGGCCGAGAAAGTGGTTTTACCGATGCAGAAAATATTTCCGCAATTATTCTTCTTTTTCGTTTTGGGCGGTGAAGATCCGATTGATCATATGCAGAGAACCGAGTTAAGATATGGAAATCCCCCGGAACTTATAAAACAAATTATGAAGATACACGTTACCGAAGAAGCCAGGCATATATCATTTGCCCGACAGACACTGAAGTTAACCGTACCCGATCTGTCCAAGTTTAGACGAGCGATTCTTTCGTTATTGGTTCCCGGATTAATGGCGATAATGGTTAGACTCATGGTATATCCGTCGGCAAATTTTAGGAAGATTAATTCAGTCCCCTTTAAGGATTACGTAGAGTCTATAAGGTCCCCTCAGAGTAGACAGCTACTAAAAGATGCTGCTTCGAAACCCCGAAAATTGGTTACTGAACTTGGGTTAATGAATCCTGTTGCTAAAATTATTTGGGAAGTGACGGGTTTATGGGACTCGGCCGATAAAACTAAAGAAAATTAGATCATCCCAATCAAAATACTTACGGATTTAATTTTCTAATTTTTGAGTTAAGTCACTACAATCAGACGGCAAAATTCCTGTAATTATTGAGGTCGCTCATTGGCAAAAATATGAACTCCGGTCGTTAACGACACTCAGTTGAAAGATACTGACGAGAATTGCCTTATGACTTTAATGCTACAGTTTTAGAAGTTCTGTCTGAACTGGGATTTGGCCTCGGTGTGATTGGCTTAAAATCAGGATGAACAAAAGAAAATACCATTAGGAATTGATCAACTTTTGTCCCTTTTAGGTATATGCGACCATTGGCCAGGGCATCTGCAATAAGTAATCTTCCCTGTCGCCACTTTACCAAGTCTTGTGCGGAAATCTTTAGGTGCACATCCGCCTTGGGATCTAACCCACTTTTTAGTATTGGAACCGGTCCTCTTGCATACATCTTAAATTTCATGCCGTCAATAATTAATGAAATTCTGATTCCTTCCGGCGGCAAAAACTTATAGTTAATACCATTTAAAAGTGTTGCACGAATTGCGGACACGGGAGATACCTGAGTGTTGGCATCATCGGTGGGCATAAACTGTTCTCCCCAGTTACTAAGGAATTGTAACATCGGTAAAAGTTCCGACCCCTTTTCGGTCAGAGAGTAAGTACATCTTGATGATGTAAGTTCATTCTGGTTCCTCGATATCACATCACTGGCTTCCAAATCCTTAAGCCTTTCAACCAATAAGTTGGGAGACAATCCAGGAAGAGCTTTTCTGATATCACTGAACCTTCGCGAGCCGACTGAGAGTTCGCGAATAATTAATAGCGACCATCTTTCCCCAATTACATCAAGCG
>DAIDJA010000417.1 GCA_027451605.1 Acidimicrobiales bacterium | reverse complement strand
CAAAAAGTCGACCGGCTCCAAAAACTTGTCAACTTTATTAAAGATATCGGGAAATTCATTTTTAAGTAGGAGGTAGTGACCCAATGGGTCATTTCCTTGAATAGCCGGTATTCCGGCTGTTTTGGTAACAAATTTATAGACTTTATTTAGACCAAATCCGTCAAACTCCAAAGGCGGAACCCCTCCTAAAACTTTACGAGAGTACTTACCGCCACGAGAGTCCATCCATAATATACAGTCGGTAACGGCTTTACCTTTAGCGTCTACTCCCACCGTCGACCCCCATTGCCCTGTAGTCGAGACTGCAACAATTTCACTCGGCGATACCGATGACTCTCCAAATAATTTAGCCGCCGAATCTTTTATGGCGGTCCACCAGGAATTTGGATCCTGAATTGCACCACCTTCGGGAAGGAACTGGGTGGGAATCTCGGTAAGTTCTGATGCAATTACTTCACCCGTCGTAGTAACGATTGCAGTTTTGGGACCACCCGTGCCGAGATCTATCGCTAAAATATATTCCGGTTTTGACATAACGATTCAGACGCCGCCTTTCTACTTAAATTCTCTAACATTATACAATTTTTATACGTTATTACGGTCTCAAGTTAATCTGTGACCATTTCTCAACTTAATTAAATGTAAACGAAGATACAAAATGTCAAACTTATGCATGCCAAATTAAACCTATCGCGACTCTTAAGACTTGTGAAAAAAATATACCGCTGCGATCAAAAGTCATTGACAATTAAAAGATAATTCTTCGTCCAAATATCTTCGCCTTAAAATCAGTCATATTAAAAATCATCGATTAAAGTTAAAAAGTGATCGAAACACACGAAAGTGACATCATTTAAACTACCATATTTTTTGCAGGATCAAGTGGTCGGCTCCTTGTAAACTTCAAGGAAGACAGATTTATTCAAACCTAAAATATGTTTAATCTGGAAGCCTCATAGATGCATATTGAATATTTTTTCTTTAATTTTTTATAGCCGCTGCAGATCTATACAAATCCCGCCGGACGTCATTTAACTTAAGCTAATATGAATCCCCGCTTCTTAATCATAAAATAAAAGGTAAACTAATTTTTAGACATTTTATAATGTATTGGATTTATTGCTCAATAATATTAATATTCTGAAAAAGATAATCTGACTAGACGTTAATCTGACTAGGCGTTAATCCGACTAGGCGTTAATCTGACAGGGTGACAATCTAACAGTTCGGTCGACTTTAATTTATGCCCCAGATAAAGTTTTATATTACTTATCGGTAAAGTTTTAAATTTTAGTTCGAACGACGGCTTTAAACCGCCTGACGGTTGCTTGATTTGTCATCAAAAAGATATTCGGCCACAACCTAATAATTCATCGGAATGAACGAAATACTAAGCCAAACTAGAATACGTAGGACCTTTGCCATCATTTCCCACCCTGATGCCGGTAAGACTACTCTCACAGAAAAGTTTCTGCTTTATGGAGGTGCCATACAGGAGG
>DAIDJA010000416.1 GCA_027451605.1 Acidimicrobiales bacterium | reverse complement strand
CTGTCACTTGGGGTTACGGTCCCCGTTTTTTGCATTCGACGGGGCAACTTCATAAAGGGGGTGCAAATAACGTGGTGGTATTGCAAATTGTGGATTCAACCTCATACGATTCACTATCCATTCCCTCGAAACCCTACGACTTTAATACCTTAATCGCCGCGCAATCAATCGGTGATTACCAGAGCCTACTAAAGCACGACAGACGCGTCGTAAGAGTGGCCTTAAAGGATCTTAGTGAAATATCGTAAATCTGTTGATTTTAAAATTTATTGTAAAGTAAGGAGTGAATATGAAAATTGCCATGATAGGTCTCGGCAAAATGGGCGGATTTATGACCCAAAGGCTGATCGGAGCAGGCCACGAAGTCGTTGCCTATGATCTTTCCGAAGATGCCCGAAGGCAGATCGAAGCTAAAGGAGCAACCGCAGTTGCTGACTTAAAGGATCTTAAGGATACCTTACCTACTCCCAGGATTGCGTGGGTAATGGTTCCGGCAGGCGAAGCGACAAATTCTACGATAAATGCCTTAAAAGATATATTTGACGAAGGAGACGTCATAATAGACGGAGGTAATTCAAATTATAAGGACGCGAAGGCGATCGCCGACAACCTTCTGGAAAAGAAAATTGACTTTATTGACGCGGGAACTTCCGGCGGTGTCTGGGGTTTAGATAACGGCTATTGCCTGATGGTAGGTGGAACGAAAGAAGCGGTAGCAAAGACCGAACCAATATTCAAGGCTCTGGCTCCACCTGATGGCTACGCCCATGTTGGGCCCGTCGGTGCGGGGCATTTCGTCAAAATGGTTCATAACGGTATTGAGTACGGAATGCTACAAGCTTACGGAGAAGGCTTTGCGATCATGGAGGCCGCCGATGAATTTAATCTCGACATGCACCAAATCGCATCAATCTGGAGATACGGTTCAGTCGTACGATCATGGCTTTTAGAGTTGCTGGAACTTGCTTTAAGAAATCCTGAGGAGTTCGACAAGATTGAAGGTATAGTTGTAGACTCCGGCGAAGGAAGGTGGACTGCTCTCGAGGCAATAGATCGCGGAGTTCCCGCTCCCATCATCACCGCATCACTTTTTGAACGCTTTTCTTCAAGAAAGGGCTCTGAGTTTTCAAACCGTATAATTGCGGCTTTAAGGAATCAGTTTGGCGGACACGCCGTAGTAAAGGAGGACTGAAATGACACAGGCTGAAACACCCGATGTTACATTTGTGATATTTGGAGCCTCCGGGGATCTGACAAGTCGAAAAATTTTGCCGGCATTATACGGACTGGCGCAAGACGGAAATATCGGTAAGGAATTTAATATAATCGGGATTGCAAGAACCGAACTGTCAGACAAGGGTTTCCAGCAACTCATTAAGAAGTCCACGGGAACTAAATCCGCAACATTTAACGATATTGTGGCGCGAGCAAAATATGTCACCGGAGAATACACTCATGAAGACACCTTCAACCAGCTAAGAAAGATTTTCGCTTCATACAAA
>DAIDJA010000415.1 GCA_027451605.1 Acidimicrobiales bacterium | reverse complement strand
AAGAAAGACTACCCATAGCAACGTTGTTCCGTAAGCCTGTCCGGTTTGGGCGTAGGTTGCTACGCCTCCGGCGTCGTTGTCTCCGATCATTACAATTAAACCGGGACCTGCAATAGCCGCGAAGGCGGATAGTTTTTTGATCAGTGACTTTCTGGGAAGGTCGTCGTGTAACGACACACTGCCTAGGGCACCCTTGATTGTATCCTGATTTTGACGAGAAGAAGATGAGGCTCTTATTTCCTCAGCACTTTGGGCTGTAAACTCTGTCATTCATTTTGTTCCTTTCTATGGTTCAACTTTCCCAAATGAACCTCCGGAACAGTTATTTAAATGACTGTTAAATTAACTGTAGATTATTTATATATCTCCGGAGGTAATAATGCTCAAAGTCTTACTTGGGGGTTCTGACTTGGTCAACTCTTCCTCCTTTACGATATAGTCTTACAACAGTTACATAAGCAAAATGATTGCGTTTTTTATTTGACGGGGGCATTTTTGTGATTTACCCGTCAACCTCTTTTAATTATATCAGGTTATAAGTGAGTATTAGGCAGTCGAAATTGGTTAAATCTAAGACGGAATACTCATTACGATTTAATACTAGGTTAGATACGGGATGAGACCGTCTCTATTCATTTGAATATCGTTTGTATCAGTTAAATCAATCCGGCATTTAGACCGGGTAGTATTTCATTAATCTATTAATCATTTGACAGTAATGAACATTTGATTTAATTTCTGTCAAACATAGCTCGCTTGCGCCAATTCTCGGGCACTAATTTTTCCAAAATATCATCTACCGTGATAGCTCCCACAAGTCGATTGTCATTGTCGACTACGGCAAGGGAATATAAGTTGTAATCACTCATGAGCATTACAATTTCCGGGAAATCACCTCCGGTGTGAATTGTAGGGACGTCATCGTGAGAAACATCTCCGATTTTATCATTTGATTCGAATTTAACCAGCTCCGCCGTTCGAAGAAATCCCAGAAGTCTTTGCTCGCCATCTACGATAAATACGGTATCTAATAGAGTCGGGCTGAGTTTAGATTCCTTTAGCCTTAGGAACACCTCATTGACCGTGAGATCCGGAGCCAGCCGCATAGTCTCTGAGTTCATGAGCCCGCCCGCTGTTTCTGAATTATATCCCAAAAGCTTTCTTAAGTCTTGTTGTTTTTGAAACGGTATCAGCTTTAAAACAGGATCGCGTCTGTCTTGGGTGAGCTCTGAGATTAGATCTGCGGCGTCATCGGGTTCCATATTAACCAAAAGTTCGGCAATCTCTTCGTTGGACCGCTTCGACACAATGTGTATCTGATGGTCGTCTTCCAATTCCTCGATTACGTCCGCTTCAAGTTCCTCGTCTTCTCCCACTGCATCCAAGATTTCTTCGGATTCGGCGGAATTTGCCGATTCGACCAGGTCGGCAAGTTCGCTTGGATGTATCTCAGCAAGTTTTTTATGCCTTAGTTTTAACTTCGAAGTGGGAACATGGCTCATAAA
>DAIDJA010000414.1 GCA_027451605.1 Acidimicrobiales bacterium | reverse complement strand
GAATCTTGATCAAGAACCGAACCGGGGGTAATTTGATTAATAGTGTTGGAGCCAAAAGAACCTTGGGTTGAATTCAAAACGCCCGAATTACTAATGGCAGGTGTTGATCCGGGTTGAGGAGTAAATACAATGATTACGTGATCACCGGGTTGTAATCCGTCAATAGGCTCTTGTCCGATTTTTAATGGAATTCCGACCAAAGTGGAATTTGCCGATAAAGGAGACTGATCTGTGAAATCCGTCGTTGCCAATACCTGGCCCGGTACCAACATCGTGCTAGCATATTGACCGACAATTGAGCTTTCATTGCTTGCGGGTACGTCATTAATATTAGAACTGCCCGAGATCAAGGCCGTACTGAGATCGTTGGATTGTATCATTGAATCTTGAGGAACCGCCTTGACCAAAATGAGCACGGGAGTCTTGTCTCCGGCTGACAATACCGCCCACGCCGCAATCAAAGCCGAAATAACAATTAACATTACCGCCGTAAGAAGTTTTAAATAACCAATATTCGACCTGACATTTGTTACTTTCTTTGAGTCTTTTTTGGTTTCACGTGTCTTTGAAATATTTCGATTCTTTAGTAAAGCATCGAATTCATCTTCGATTCCATTTGACTGAGTTTTATAAGTCACTTATTTTTACCTTCCTAATTGTTGATAGATTCAATTTGTTCAACTTGTAAATAAGTTGTTCCTGTTGTATAAAGTGTTCCCAAATTTCCGGAAAATCCGGGAGTTGAAGAACTCCAGGTAACGGACCAGACAACGGTTGCCGTTATTTCGTAACCTAAATTTGAAATGTTAAGTAGCTTTTGGGCAAGATAAGACGAAAGGCGATAGCCGTGCGTACAGGTATCCAAATTCGGAATCAATAATTGAGTAGTACTCAGACATGACAACGTAGAACCGTCACCAAAATTCCAGTTAATGCCGATCGGAGTTGCAGTTGCCGAAGCCGACACTCCGCCAACTGAAGCCGCAGCCGTATATGGATGCCAGATAGAAGAATTAATCGCAAATATCTCAGGCAAATTAACAATTCCCATCGCTGATGGATTCATTTCGATATAAGGGGAGGGAAGAGTAATTGAATTGGCTGCCTGACTTGCCACATTCTTATAGTCAACTGAAGTAAAGTTAGTCGGCTTGGACGGAGGTATCCAGATTATAAAATATCCGCGGGAAAAATAAACAACGTTGTAGTAACTTAAATTTGGTGCAACGGCATTTAAACTGCAGCTGATTTTATAATAAGTACCTTGAGTAGAGCCGAATGAGCTGTTTGAAGTATCCACACCCACCCCAAGATATGTCCAGACACAAACCGGCTTTGAGCTAACTACCGTATAACTTCCTCCGGATCCCGGGTTATTGTTGGAGCCGGTTGAACTATCGGTACCGCCTGTCTTAACGTGGCAATAGATCGTATTGGGCGAGATGGAACAGCTTTTTCCACTTGCGTAACTGTTCTTGATACCCGTTACAAGCAATGTCCCGGAACACAAAAGTGCTG
>DAIDJA010000413.1 GCA_027451605.1 Acidimicrobiales bacterium | reverse complement strand
CAAGATAAGTTAACTGCTGGGTGGCATTAGTTGATGTTGTTGGTACCGCGCCTACGACCACAAAACTCTGGACTTTGCCAATAGAACCGCTCCCGATATATTTAAAAGCTTCAAAGAAAAAACGAAACATTTCAATTTTTTTTACACGTATGACTTTATCAGATAGTATCTGTTACCTTTTTCTCCCATATTTCTTTACCATAAAATATATGTTCCAAAATCCGCCGATTAATACAAATGCAAGAATACTAAGTGGCACATACGCTCCAGTTAAATAATGGTTTTTGGCAGCAAGATATATTGCAAAAACATAAATAAAACTTAAAAACCCTGCGATAGCCTGAATGAATATAGATTTCTTGTTAATTTTTTCTGAGGGCAAATCTTGAACAGGAATAATTGAATCACTTTTGTCTGCCATGCTTTGTATATCCTTTCGTGATGTATAGATCGGCAACCCATCAAAAAAACCCAGTTCATGCAACCTGACTTCAAATCCAAAGGCCATAAGTTGCCTACTTATTCTGCGATACTGAAACTCAGTTGTCACAGCCAAAATTGATAATTCTCCATCAGAGATCAACATATATCGACCTCCCAGAAAAGGAATATATTTATGCTTACGATAAATATGCACCGTCTCATATTTATGAGCCACTGCATCAAACTTTACCAACCATTTAACATGCCTTAATGGACTAAACAATAGAACTTTCGGGCTTAAATAAATATGCCCGCCCGGGCTAAAAATATAATCAGAGGATCGTAACCCAACGACAAAACTACGATACCTTGAATCGGGAAATGGTCTCCGGTCGGGGATAAAATTAGCTTCGTCTTCCACAATCAACCCACTTAACCTAATTGACCAAATGTCCATGTGTAAGTCATTCCGCCTTCAAAACCAACGGGAACTTTAGAATGTATACTCGGTGCCCATCCAACTTCGACACTCCATATGGTTTGACCACATGTAGTCGAGCCGACTGAACCCTGGAGCCCACCACCAATATAGTCATCTCCTACTGAAAGTCCTGCGTATCCGAAACTACCAGATAGATCTTTAAGATTTTGAGCATTGCTGATCATAGGACCGATCAATAAATTTGCTCCCTTTGGCCCGCCTCCGCCTCCGCCAGCTGATAAAGCAAAACCGCTTTGACCACTAGGAGTTATTACATAACATAAATTAGCGGTATACTCGGGTCCTGCATACGAGCTTCCACCTAAACATGCACCGAAAGTGAGACCAGTTTCCCTACTTACGAAATCCAGTCCCTGCCCTAATAATGAAGACTGAGCTCCGTAATTTATCAATGTTCCCACTTCATTGGCATTAGCCTTAGCATGTTTATAAAAATAATTGCAATGGCTAAACGGGTCAAAAGTATCCAAAATATTTTGAGTAGTTCCGCCACATAATCCGCTCGGATCCCAGTTCCCCACGGGATTATCATTTGAATATACATATGCCTGATTAGTCTGATTAATTAGGGGGTCCTGTGATACAAATACACCGGTAGC
>DAIDJA010000412.1 GCA_027451605.1 Acidimicrobiales bacterium | reverse complement strand
CAAAATTGCGAACGGTATCATAACAAAAACAAAATATGGAGCCCTGAAGTCAAATAGCGCATAATCAACTACAGATACGAATACAACAACTACTCCCCCGGAGCGAGGGGTAGGTACTGAATGAGAGGATCGTGAATTGGGAATATCATAATTATCGAGCCTCTTCAAAAAATAAATTACCGGAGGGAAAAGTATCGCAGTTGCAACCAGAGAAAAAAGGAAACTATAAAAAAACTGCATTTGTAATATATGGTAGCAGAATTGATCAAGAAGAGGAATTTTATTTTTTGCTTTTTAGGACCAACTTGATCGAAAATCATGCCTTTACATTAACTAACTAATTTGCAGGATAAAGTAATATATTCAGAGGAGCTAAATTATTTTTGCACATCAGCTCCATGACTAAATTAAGAAAGGCATATTGCATGAAGGTAGCAGTTATTGGTCAGGGTTATGTAGGCTTACCTTTATCTGTGGCCGCTGCCATGGCAGGAAATACAGTAGTGGGATATGATATAGATCAAAGTAAAATAAGCAAGTTGGCAAACGGGCAATCTTTTATCGAAGATGTTAAGGATTCTGAATTGACCGAAATCTTACAACATGGGAATTATACGCCAACTTACGACGAAACCCAGCTCAACCTTTTTGACATCGCTATCATAACTGTACCAACCCCACTAAAAGATTCACTACCGGATCTTAGTTATGTAATTAATGCCGCAACAATGCTCGGCGACTACCTTACCAAAGGGGCGACAGTAGTTTTAGAGTCAACTTCCTATCCGGGAACGACATGCGACATAGTCGTTCCGATTCTCGAAAAACAGTCTAAAATGACTGCGGGTGTGGATTTTTATGTCGGCTTTTCGCCCGAAAGAATCGATCCGGGAAATAAATATTTTAATTTTAAAAATACGACCAAAATCGTTTCTGGGATTAATAAAGAATCACTTAATAAAATTGACACTTTTTATTCTTCCATTGTGGAAAAAACACATCGCGTAACATCACCAAACGAAGCCGAATTAGCCAAACTAATCGAAAATACATTCCGTCATGTTAATATTGCCCTTATTAATGAACTATCCATTTATTCCAACCTACTGGGAATAAGTTTATGGGAGGCGATCGACGCTGCAAAAACTAAACCATTCGGATTTATGCCGTTCTATCCGGGTCCCGGTGTCGGGGGTCATTGTCTGCCGATTGATCCTTCTTATTTGTCGTATCAAGTAAAACTTAAGGTAGGGGAAACTTTTAAATTTGTGGAACTGGCCAATGAAGTAAATAAAAATATGCCGGCCTATATTGTTCGGCGAATAACACTGGCTCTTAACGGTAAAAAAATGGCAGTTAATGGGTCTTCAGTCCTAGCTATAGGAATTTCCTATAAGCCTGATACCAGTGACATCCGCGAATCTCCTGCGATCGAAGTATTACACCAGCTTCAGAGCCTTGGTGCACATATAAATGTTGTCGATCCGCTCGTAGAACCTTCTTCCAATAAGGTAGATTTCAATTTTGT
>DAIDJA010000411.1 GCA_027451605.1 Acidimicrobiales bacterium | reverse complement strand
ATGCGAAACCAATCGCCTTTGCCATCGTGGCGTCGAGTTCCTCCGGACATAGTCCCCTAACATCATAAGCTTTAAATATCTTATCGAATGCCGTGTCGATATTTTCAGACAAGACCGCACCTCTTTCAAATACATTCAAATTGCCTTCATAGAATTTCCTATTTCTAGGCAACAGGTTAATTATTAATATTAATCCAATTAGACCCAGTCCCGAAATAAAATATTCAAGCCAATCAATCGGCTTAGGTCCGAAAAAAAGCGTTACCTTTTTCCCTGTTGGTATGACAACCATTTGATTAGGGAAAATTCTGTACGGTCCAGAGGCATTTACTGCCTGCCAGTTGGAAAAATATGAGATTTTAACATCAACCGGCACGCCGATTTTATTCACATCAAAACTTATCGAATCTAGATTTGAAGTTACATTGGTGATTTGCACTTTAGGCAATGTTTTCTCTTTTAAAGCCACAAGATTTGTACCGCCGGTCGGGCTCTGCTCTCCGGCATAACTATTGATTTTTCTCCAGGAGTTCGGTCCTGAAGCTGCAACCTCAATTCGCCAGTCCGCAGGGTCTAAATACCAGCTCTGTGCCGCAGTTGTCCACGATCCGATTGTCGGTGGACTTGGTGGTGGAAGCTTAGTCAAAACTACAGGATTGTGTTTGAGGGCACTTACCAAAGAGCTCCCTGCTATCTTATAGATATACCAAGTAACCGACGAGGGAGGAGTAAAGCCAGGCGGAATACTATAAGGACCGAGTGTGCCGATCAAGGTCAGAGAGGGATTAATTAAGGCTTGCTGATTAATTTGCGGTGAAGATACCATCATATATTTCACCCCCATCATTTGAAGGTGTTCTACGCCGATACTTACATCCTGTTCGGTAGTGGAGTAATTTAGTCCCTGCATCGCATAGTCAGGCGCCTGGGAAAGTTCAGCCTGATTTATAAAATGGAAAGGAGTCGTGGCGGAAGACTCGAAAAACAGACCTTCTTCTGAGTCAATACAGTTATTTGTAAAATATGGAAGTAGCATTAATGCCATCGGCGTACCGAATCTATCCAGACTGGAAGAATATTCCCAGTATGCTCTCCCGCATCCGTATTGACTTCCCAGCTTTTTCATTAGGTTAATAATTTGTGCAAATTCATGATATGAAGGTTTGGCCTGGTACCCCGTAAAATTCCAATTAACCCAACCTTCAACGTTATTCACCGGAACTTGTCCGATCAGAGGGAGAGTGGCAACTCCTATGTTCTGGTTGCCAAATGTCGTTGCCGAAACGAGCCACAGGCTTGCTATGGCAATCACAGATCCTACAATCACCCGGACAATATTATTCTTTTTAATAATCAGGTAGGGCCACATGAAATTGACAACGGATCTGACGGCATTACCACAAATGATCGCAAATTCGCCGAACCCGATACCGGCCAATGCGTAAATGCTGAGTGCATACGTAGGTAGTAGCCGAGCGTTATATAATTTTGAATCCATTGGCAAAAATCTGAATCCCAATGCTGAAATTACCCC
>DAIDJA010000410.1 GCA_027451605.1 Acidimicrobiales bacterium | reverse complement strand
GAGCTTTTTCGTAGAGCTTTGTCGCATTTTCGGCTATTTTGTACACCCCTCTATGGACATTTGCGTGTGTGCGGCGATAGTAATCATCCATGGCCGTAAGTACCTGTTGGGGGTGCTGCGACGATGCAGCCGAATCCAGATAGGTAAGGGCATAACCTTCTTGATTAAACTGAAAAATTGGAAAGTCCCGTTTTATTTGCTCTGCATCTAAAGCATTTTGAGTATTTAATTCAACCATCGGTCATAACCTTCTCGATCGATAATCTCAACCAAATCATTTCCTCCGGATTCAACAATTTTTCCGTCAATTAAAATATGGACACAAGATGGAGTTAGGTAATTTAAGAGTCTTTGATAGTGAGTAATTACTAAAATTGCCATATCCTTTCGGGACTCTTTAACCTTATTGACCCCATTGGCCACAATCTTCAACGCATCGATATCAAGACCGGTATCGGTCTCATCCAATATCGCTAAGTCCGGTTCCAATAAAGCCATCTGCAGAACTTCATTCCTCTTTCTTTCCCCGCCGGAAAATCCTTCATTTAATGATCTTTTTGCGAACTCTTCGCTCATTTCAAGCTTGTCCAGCCAGTCCGCCAATTCAAGCCGCGCCTCCAATACCGAAAGATCAAATCCTTTTCTTGCGGACATGGCCTGTCTTAGAAATTGATGAACCGGTACGCCGGGAATTGCTTCCGGATGCTGAAAGGCCATAAATATTCCGGATTTGGCACGTTCATCAGTTGACCACTGACGAATATCTTCTTTTTTATAGATAATTTCTCCGTCAGTAATTTGATAGTTGGGGTTGGCCATTAGGACATTAGCAAGTGTTGATTTTCCCGAACCGTTGGGTCCCATTATCACATGTGTTTCCCCGGCCTTTATAACCAAATCAATACCTCTTAAGATATTATTTGTGTCAACTCCTGCGCACAAGTTTTTTACTTCTAATATGGTTGTCGATAGGGATGTTTCATTGGACACATATATAAGTTTATTGCCTGGACATACCCATGCTTACTAAATAGCTTTGAAATCCGATAACCTTACTTAAATATCGTTACCAACCTCTTTGGATCCATTCGTCTAGTTGGGGTCTTTCGTTTCCTATTGTAGTGGAATCCCCGTGTCCCGGCAAAACTAGCGTGTCATCACGGAGCTCTTTAAAGATTCGATTTTCAATCGAGTCAATGATCGTCTCGAAATTCGATCCGGGAAGTTTGGTATTTCCCGGCCCTCCCGGAAATAACGTATCTCCGGAAAAAAACAGGGGTTCGCCTTCCAACTTAAAACATATTGACCCGGGTGTATGACCCGGTGTATGCATTGCCTTTAACAATAATTTCCCCACTTTTATATCCTGTGTATCAAGCAAGAGCTCATCATAGGTAGGCAACATATATGTATCTGCCTTATTTATGAAAATCGAAAGCCCCGCGTCTCTTAGTTGTGGAACAGCTTGGATATGATCAAAATGTCCATGAGTTTCTAGCACATGCCTTATCGAATATTTCTTACATATCCGAAGCAACAA
>DAIDJA010000409.1 GCA_027451605.1 Acidimicrobiales bacterium | reverse complement strand
ACAGGCTATGACTCTATTTACTATGGGACTTCGGGAATCGAGAACTACTACGATGCTATTTTGACAACCCATAATTCACCTTCAAGTTCGTTAAACGGGTTGCTTACCACCGGTCCGACGACGGATAACATCGTAACTACAATTAATATGCAGCTACAGCAGCTAGCCCGGCAAGAGGTATCCAGATTTAAAATAGGAGCGGTAGTCGCAATCGACCCCTCCAACGGAGATATTTTGGCGATGTACGGCGCGCCGACATTTAATCCAAATTTACTGGCCCAACACAACATAGCAGCAGAACAGGCAGCATATACCGCTCTTAATCCGATCTCGCCGAGCACGCCCTTATTGTCCACTGCCTATCAGCAACGATATGCCCCAGGCTCAACTTTTAAAGTGGTTACGTCTTCGGCAGTTTATGACCATAATCCAAGCATTGCCACTCATTATTATCCTTACGTTACTAAAATATCGCTACCGGACACCAACCAACAGCTACACAACTATGCCTCAGAAAGTTGCGGAGGTCAGATGCCGGTGCTTTTGGAAGTATCCTGTGACACCGGATATGCCCAAATCGGATTGGCTCTGGGAGCTCAGAATCTAGCCGGTGAGGCGGAAGGGTTTGGATTTGATCAGATACCTCCGATTGACTTGTCCGGTGCCGTTGCATCGAACTTCCCCTCAGCTGCAAGTTTTGCCAATCAGCTTCCGTTTTTGGCATATTCTGCAATCGGCCAAGGAAATGTGCAGGCAACTTGCCTGCAGATGGCAATGGTTGCTGCCGGTATCGCAAACGGAGGCGTAATCATGACTCCTCATGTAATGGAAAAAGTAGTGGATTCGTTTAATCAAACCGTTAAAACTTATGTTCCGACACCCTGGAAATTTGCTACGTCGCCGTCGACTGCTCAAGCTGTGACTAAAGACATGCAATTAGTTGTTTCGGGATCGCAGGGAACTGCAAATAATTTGGGATTTCCCTCAAGCCAACAAATCGCCGCTAAGACCGGTACCGCCCAAACGGTAGCCGGAGCCGGTTCCAATAACTGGCTCGTTGCCTTTGGGCCCAACAACGGAACTTCAAAGCCTACTATTGCCGTGGCTGCTATGGTGCCTTACTATCCTGGGATAGGAACTGACACCACGGGTGATCAAATCGCAGGTCCAATCGCAGCCGCTGTATTGGAAAAGGCATTAAGTTTGGGCTTATAGAGTGACAAGAAAATGACAAGAAAATCTAAGCGAATGAAACATAGCTTCACTAATATGAATAAAATTTACCGAAAATTTGGGTTAATGAATTGAAATTGGTATTTCATATTTTATTATTTAATAAGGGTTTAAATTAAATGGCAGACGATAATAACAGAATTGTTTTAAACAGATACGAGCTTCAGTCGCAGATAGCTCGAGGCGGGACTGCCAGAGTATATTTGGCAAAGGACCTAAAGCTCGACCGTAAGGTAGCTGTGAAGATGCTGTTTCCCGAGTTAAGCATCGACAGCAGTTTTGTGGAAAGATTCAGACGAGAGGCTCAGGCTGCGG
>DAIDJA010000408.1 GCA_027451605.1 Acidimicrobiales bacterium | reverse complement strand
AACTCTCCATCAAAACTTGTGCCGAAGCACTTCGCTTTAAAAGAGTCAGTTTAAACTGACTGGCTTTAAGGTTGTCCTTAAAATTTAAATTTTTAGTACTATTGACTAAATAAGTTAAGTGAAACTTAACTTACCCGCACTAGCATATAATTAATCGGCTCTATTCCGTTTTCAAGAAGCGACACAGGCACACTTTAACTCTTAATCAAGTAAAGGCGGTGCCTCTAAAAATATTCAATCTTAAATCAGATTGAACTGTCTTCATTTAATTAAGTACAACTTATTCAAATGGCAATCTTATACTTTAGCACAAAATTTAACTTGTTGTTACACGGTTTTTTACAGTACAATTCAAATAAAATGAACTGATTAAACTATAAACAAAGCCTAGGCTTTAGAAGTGGAACTCCCGCCGCCATACAATCATGTCGGTCAAAGCTTGTCTAAAAACAAAACCACAAAAGTGATTTTAAAATCGCAGATATCCATATTAACAGATTTAAATATTGCAATATTCATTACGCGTTAATAAGTTTTTGTTTAGGTATTTTTCCGGCAAATTACCACCGGTTTTGCCTTTGAGGGAAATCTATGTTTTGAGACAAACTCACAGTTTGCTTCATAAAATCGCCATAGCTTATCGATATTTCGAGAGATTCCAATCCTCGGTGACCTTACAACTCTTCCGTTGTAGCCTGGGTTATTCAATATTTTAATGTTTGAATCCTTTAAAGTAATATCGTACCCGTTAAATGACTTATCGATTCCAAGTGCCCTTGTCAATTTTGCCGGTCCGTTGGTAAGATCTTTTAATTTAATTTGCGCATCCTTACCCGACAATTTGTATAAGGTTTCAAAACCACTTATAGGTCTGAGTCCGCGAAATAGAACTGCGCCGGGAGTGCCCGGTGGCCAGCACTTTACGTTCATGCAATAATGCATGCCGTATGTAAAGTAGACATAGAGCGTGCCCGGCTCCATAAACATTTGACTATTCGAAGGAGTTTTATGTTTATAGGCATGCGACGCTGGATCCTGGCGACCCATATACGCCTCCGTTTCCACTATTTCAAGAGTTACCAATCCGAATCGGGTTTTTACTTCCAGAATTTTGCCGATTAAATCACGAGCAATTTTCAACGGACTCGATTCAAAATATGAACGACTGAGAGTGTTTGACATTTTTCTCTGTTACCGATCAATACCTATTAATTGCCAAATAAAATAAAATAAAATCTAATCCTATTTTCAGTCGTTGATACATCATCTACTCTACTAAACCCGATCTACTTAGGAGCGATCCGCAAACATTTCTAACTAATGATTTATTTCTATTTAAAGAAATTTAATTGCATAACGTTACTTTGAAAATAATAATGCAGTTAGTTCAAGTTTTAAGGTTGTCCTAATTTAGGTAAGTGTTGAAAAGGTAATGCCCGTTCCGTTTGACCCAAACCCAACAATTAGAAACATTGTCGAACTTAGCTCTACAATTGAATTAATTTGAGTAAAGTCCGAAGAAGATATTTGCTCCCACTGGTCAGTGGCCCCCATATTTAC
>DAIDJA010000407.1 GCA_027451605.1 Acidimicrobiales bacterium | reverse complement strand
TGTTGCCGGGGAACGCCCGGATGGAATCGCGGCAGATGCAAATCCTTTATGGCAAGATGGGACTTTTGACGCAGAAACTTTCCGATGATCTGACCGGACCTTCTCAGTTTGTAGCGACAATTGAAATGAGCCCAGAAGGCATTTGAATGTCTCTTATCGAGAGGTCGTTTCAAGAAAAAATAGTTCTTGTCGGAGTGTTAAGCCGATCGCAATCGGTTGATGAACTGACGGCTGATTTATTGGAATTAAAAGAATTAGTCCATACCGCTGGGGCACTTGTAGTGGATACTGTGATCCAAAGGCGCGACGTTATCGATTCCAAGACATATATTGGAAGAGGCAAGGCTGAAGAGCTAAAGACAATTTGCTACGATTTGGATGTCGATACGGTAGTATTCGACAACGACTTGACACCTGTTCAACAGAGGAATCTGGAACATATTCTTGGAAGAACTGCGATTGATCGGACAGCGGTTATTTTAGATATTTTTGCTCAAAATGCAAAGAGCGAAGAAGGTAAGATGCAAGTGGAGCTCGCTCTTTTAAATTATCGACTTCCTAGGCTCAGGGGAAGAGGTCTTATGCTTTCACAACAGGGTGGAGGCATTGGAACACGTGGCCCGGGAGAAACGCAGCTTGAAGTGGATCGCAGGCAATTACTTGCTACCAAGACCCGTCTGGAGAGACGTTTGAAGAAGTTGATGGTAGTTGCCGATACCCAGAGACGGTTACGCAATAAGAATAATCAATATCGCGTTTCTTTAGTGGGATACACTAATGCGGGTAAATCTACTCTGCTAAATTCTTTGGTAAATTCCGACGAATTTGTAGCTGATCAGTTGTTTGCAACCCTAGACACGAAAATTAGGAAGCTGGTCCTAAAAGATGAGAATCTGGTTTTAATCTCAGATACTGTTGGTTTTATCAGGAAGTTGCCCCATCATCTCGTCGAGGCTTTTAAATCGACTCTGAGCGAGATTAAAGACTCAGACCTTTTGCTTCACGTTGTTGATGGCTCAGCTGACGATCCTCTGCGTCAGATTGAGGCGGTGGATAGCGTTTTGAATGATCTTCAGCTTAATGACATACCTCAACTTTTGGTCATCAATAAATCTGACCTAAATCATGAGAACTGCTTGGTGCTGGCTACTAAATTTGATAACAGTGTTGTTATAAGTGCCAAGGATTGCTTAAATCTGGAGTCGTTAAAAGACATGATTTACGCATCTTACTTAAATTCAGTTGGTACTGCCGTAGTGGCAATCCCAGATTTCAGAGCCGATATTGTCATTAAGCTTAATGACAGAATCTTAGGGAGTTTTGACCTAAAGGTTGATGTCGATTGGGTCTCTGAATTCCGTAACGAATTAAACGATAAATTTATGGCATTATTGTCTATGATGATGAAGAATGACTACGACCTTCGACTCGATGATCGACAAAGTATTTTTGAATTGGCAGGCGAGCTAGCTGAAAGAACATTTAAAAGTATGGATAGCGGAAATTATACCGTAGCTATTGTGCCCATAACGTCGCAAGAGATAGCCGTCTACAGAAAATATATATTGAAACTTATT
>DAIDJA010000406.1:265-1585 GCA_027451605.1 Acidimicrobiales bacterium | reverse complement strand
GAACTTCTCAATTAAGTGACGTTCGTCTATCTCGCCCGATCTAATAATTTTTACCGTATCCTGTCGAATATCCACAACCGTGGAAGGTGTACCGGATAGGTTGCCGCCCAAAATTACCGGAATCTCTGATTTGCAATTCAATTCAGTTGCTTTGATGAACTCCATAACTTCAACCGGCTGCGTTACGGGTTTTTGTCCGTGAAGGTTTAAACTGGTTGTAGCCAGAGGACCCGTGACAGATATAATCTCTGAGATTAACTGTTGATTCGGATATCGCAAACCGACGGAATTATCGCTACTGATACCAAATATGGTTACATCAGTTTTAGCTTCAACTACAACGGTTAAAGCTCCGGGCCAAAACGCCTCCAAGGCTTTAAGTTCGGCCTCATCTAATTTACCTATTTCTGAGGCAGATTCAATAGAATTGACCAATACCGCTATCGACATATTTACCGGCCTATTTTTTAGGCGATAAATCTCCTCTACTCCGCCGCGGTTAGACATTTTGCAACCTATACCATAAACTGTGTCAGTCGGAAATATTGCAATTCCTCCGTTTTGGATATTTTCAATAATAGGCTTACTTGATTCCGTTAAGAGATAGGGCATCTGGTAAACCTCAGGCAGTTGCCTTCAAAAATCTAACTTCTCCGAATTGGTCTCTGATTAGCTCAATTTCTTTATAGCCATTCTTTTCACATTCAGCTAAAACTTTTAAAGCAATGACAGGATCAGTTTCAATAATTAAAGTCCCTCCGGCAGTCATCCAACTTTTGGCTTCATTTATAATTAAATTAGTATCAAAAGACCCCTTGTCTTCCGAAAAAAGGGCGATATGAGGTTCAAATTCAGATACTGATCGACTCAAGCTGACATCCTTATCTAAATAAGGTGGGTTTGAGATTACTAAGTCGAATGTTGACTTTAGCTTAGAATCAAGTGAGTCGAACCAACTACTCTTGATTATCTGAATTGATGGTTTAAGCTTTGAATACTTCGCAAGATTTTCCTTTGCGATTTCAAGTGCGCCATCCGAAAAATCAACTGCATAAATTTTTAATACTGCATCGCCTTTATATTCAGCCGCAATTGAAAGAGGAATACACAATGATCCCGTTCCCAAGTCAATTATTCTGATTTCAGATTTACCAAGCGTTTTGATAATGTCTAACGACAAATCTACAAGCTTTTCGGTTTCAACTCTGAGCATGAAATTCTTAAGTTTCATTCCTTCCAAAGCTTATTAAGTACTGATATATTATGATCCCAAAAAAATGTAAAAATTTGTGTTCCATGGGTTACTCGATACTGTTTAAG
>DAIDJA010000406.1:0-255 GCA_027451605.1 Acidimicrobiales bacterium | reverse complement strand
CCGGCTGCTACCTCATCCACCTTTGAAATGCAATTTTGGAACGTTTGGTCATCAACGACCTCATCCAGCTTTAAATAAAGTCCCGAACGATCCGTGTTTGAAAGTTCTTCAAGCAGCCACAAACCCTCATTAGTTTTTTTAAGCTTCGAATTTGCATATTTTAGAATTTCCCGATATGTAGATGCCATTTCCCGATATGTAGATGCCATTTCATTGAGCGGATTCCATCAGCTGATCTGCTAACTCAGCCTGGAC
>DAIDJA010000405.1 GCA_027451605.1 Acidimicrobiales bacterium | reverse complement strand
TGCTTCTGTTTTACGATATCTGCTTCGATCGTTACTCCAATATGGTTAGCCTGCCCTGTTAAATCAGCTGCAACATGGTAATCGACCCCATCTTGCTTGAAAGCCGGATTTCTTAAGTAGCACCACAACACTGTAAACATTCCAAGCTCATGAGCTATCGAAAATGCTTGCGATACTTCTTGAATCTGCCTTGTTGCTTCATCTGAGCCAAAGTATATAGTCGCACCGATTCCGACAGCTCCAAGATCAAATGCCTGTCTAACCGAAGCAAACATAACTTGATCAAATTTATTTGGATAAGTTATTAATTCATTATGATTAACTTTGACTATAAAAGGAATCTTATGAACAAACTTCCGCGAGATAATCCCAAGTCCACCTAAAGTTGTCGCAATTGCTGAGCATCCTGCCTCGACAGCGAGTTCAACAAGATTTATTGGATCAAAATATTGTGGGTTCTTCGCGAAACTTGCAGCAGCTGAGTGCTCAATTCCTTGATCAACCGGGAGTATAGACAGATATCCGGTACCAGATAACCTTCCATGGCCAAACATTGTACTCAGGTTCCTTAACACATTAGGACTGCGATCTGAAGAAATCAACACATCGTCTATATAATTTGGACCTGGGGCAATCAAAGATGATGCAGGCACAGATGGCGAATTGAACTCAAGAAGCTCTTTGGCTTCACTTCCTAAAATATCATAAATAGTCACAATTTCGAGACTACATATATTTTGACCCTGCGTGCTACAATCACCAAATTTTTTCGGTAATTCCCAGTTTAAACAAGTTCTGGCAGTTAAAAATGCGGTGTGACATGTACAGAATCAATTCGAATGTGACCCATAAATTTTTAAAGGATTTTCTATAAATTACTTCCTTGCCTCCCACAACATTTAGATGCACATCCATCAACAACTACCTGGATATTCCTTCTTTTTATTGCAGTTCTTCATTTCGTAACGTAGATGAAAACGCTAATCTAAAGATTTCAATCTCTACGAAACATCACTGTTTTAAGAAAGATCATAAATACTGTTACTTATATCAGTTTAGATGATACCAATTTATAATCTGGCGCCAGTATGTTTCAGTCTTGCAAATACTACGTTTGGAATATTAGCAAGGCATAGGCGGGAATTCCCCATTAGAACTCCAAAGTTCAACGAGATAAATTGAGGCTTAATAGCCGATTTAAATTACTATGCTCGCTCTAAATTGCAAATGCTACTCTGAGATAGCTACTTAATGCTATCAAGATTTAACTCGATTCTTTCACCTAATAGAATTCAAGGACAGTATCAACTCATGCAGTCGGCCATAGTGACTTTTGTCAAATGCAAGAACTACTCTTCCAAATTCAAGATTATCATTCTCTAAAATTTCCACCTTGAAAGGATCACTAACTGTTATTAAACCGTGTGCAAGGATGTCACCATACAGGGAGCTCATGAAGGCCAGTCCGTCGCGGGGGCCGAGCCGCCCCGGCTCAAGGCCCGCGTCCGCCAGCCCGGCGGCGGCGTCCATGTCGGTTTCCGGGATGAGCGCGGCGAGCCGGTCGCCCGAAATGCGCGCCGAAAGCG
>DAIDJA010000404.1 GCA_027451605.1 Acidimicrobiales bacterium | reverse complement strand
TAAAATTAAGCACGGAAAAGCACAAAAGACCATAAAAGTTTACTCCGGTTAACCGCGCACTTTCGAGCTCTACCGATGGAGATTTTCCTGTCTTATAGTCCACTACAATAAAGTCGTCTTCACCGACCAAATCAAGGCGATCAATAATCCCCCTTAGGTGGATATCTTCTATGGTTGTCTCTAATTGAAGCTCAACACCTACGGCATTGACCATTTCGGGATCTTCCATATTCAGATAATTATCTAACAATAACTTTGCTTCCGTTGCGAGGGTTTGCAATTCGGACTGAGACAAATTTAACTTGATCAACTCGTTACTTACTTTATATCTGTCATAGACTTCGCCAAAAATATCAAATAAATTACGACTTGATCGCCCCGAAGTATTTGACTGACCATAAAATATCTGAAGTACTTCATGTACCATAATTCCTTTGAGGGTCACATACGTGGCCGGGGGACTAATGTGATCAATCACTGAGAACTTAAATGCCAAAGGACAATCGGTAAATGCCGTAACTTTCGAAGGTGACAAAGAACTTGGTAACTCTAAAGCCATATATTAAGATTAGACGTTATATGCTACATATTGTCGGGATTTATATACTATAAATGTATTATGCATAATTTAATCATCCATTACGGATATCTGGGTCTCTTTGTATTAACTCTTTTGGAGTCAGCCTGCATTCCAATTCCCTCTGAAATAACCTTAACGGTTGCCGGCTCGTTAGCGGCACCGGGAGCGGGAAGCCATCTAAATGTGGTGGCGGTAATAATTGTAGCTACTTTAGGGGAATTAGTGGGTGGATTTATCGCTTGGGGGGTGGGTAGAACCGGCGGAAGGGCAGCTGTTTTAAAGTTTGGAAAGTACATTATGCTCGACGTTAAGGATCTTGAAAAGGCGGAGTCATTTTTCAAAAGACGGGGAAATATCACGGTACTTTTCGGAAGAATCCTTCCGGTGGTTAGAACTTTTATATCACTTCCGGCCGGTACGGGTGAGCTGGGACCGGTTCAATTTGGAATATTTACCGTAGTCGGTAGTGCTATTTGGTGTACGGCCCTTGGACTGATCGGTTACTTTTTAGGGGATCAGCTTCACCTGGTAAATACAATTAATACGATCTTAAGTAACGTAGGTTATTTAATAGCCGCAGTTGCGGTAGTACTTATCGGACTTTTTGTCTTTCATCGATCCAGACTTAAAAAGCATCAGAAAGAAACCGAAACGGCAAACTGAAAGGGTAAATCAAAGCTATGAATCAAAACTTCCGTGCTTACCTTTGCCCGTAAGAAAATATTTCGCCCCATTTACCGTTTCGCCGCTCATTATAACTTCTAGGCCGCGCTTCACTTCATTTTTAGTCGCTACCGATTCGGTTAGATCCCATTGCTCCATGGCACTTAATCTGTCTGAGCGCATACAAACCTGAGGGAATTCGCAGAGCTTATTCGCCAGTTCCAAGGCTACCTCGAGGGCCTTTCCTCTGCCACAAATACGGTTTGCCAATCCGAATTCAAGTGCCTCTTTTGCCGCCACCTCTCTCCCCGTTAAAATCATATCCATCGCTCTGGAATGACCTATA
>DAIDJA010000403.1 GCA_027451605.1 Acidimicrobiales bacterium | reverse complement strand
CTGGTAATTTGCGATTTAGTCACAGATGATCCGGAACCCGAAGCCGGAGGCGTACTGACGCCGGGCATTGGGCTGGCCTGGGTCGGCACATATTCGTTAAAGGACTTACCATAGTTACTAAAAACGAGAGAATAACTCATATCTATACTCATGGAACCCATCAATGTTGCCAACTTACTTCCGGGGTTAAACATATTGGCCTCGGTCATTGACATAGTAATTGAATGCAGCTGATTTTGCGAGTCAATCAGGACGGTGATCGGAATTGAATAATTTGAATTAAAACAACCGGATACCGAGGAAATGCTTGTCTTTGCATATGTAGACATAATTTTGGCGAAACTAATATCTAATTTATACTCCGTGTAGGTTTGACCGTTTTGGGTTACCGACCCGGTTGAAACAACTGATCCGACTGATTCAAGCATAGTGAGTAGGGTGCTTGGATTTTCAAGAGCAGTCTCCATCGCCGTGGAATTTGAAAATGAACCCAAACCGCTCGTATCAACGGTATACCATTGATCCGCAGAACCGGATACTCCAAGGGGACTGGATGACTTTAGGTACATAGTATTGCCATCTACAACCACCTGTTGCACATATGATCCGCCGCCGGCTCCCGGAATAATGCCCGAAGGGAAAGATTCCGTCATATCCATACTGTAATAATGGGATGCCGAATCAATATTCCCCGTACCGGAGAGAGTCATATTAATTTTTCCTCCGGATGTTCCCGCTGAAGACATGGCGCCCATCGACATACTAATGTTCCCTGTCATCGCAAGCTGGGCTGTCTTTCCCTGGGTTAACTTCGATGATGCAAGCTGTATCCTGCCGATAGCCGACAATGGTTTACCGGCGGTTGATCCTCCACCGTTATTTCCTCCGGTAGGCGAACTTGATCCAGTCGAGGAAGACGAACACGATGCAAGAATAATACCGAACAACATAAATGTGACCAAATAGAGCTTTCCTCCCCTTCGCCTTTTATGAGAAGTTTTAGCTCTTAACTTACTTTTAGGCACGTCGACCATGTGACGGTTATCCGCATTATCGCTTAAGCTATTTAAGCTTATCGACTGTTCCCCAAGTAAAAACTTCAAATTATTGAAAGTCATTTTTCACCTCTTTTGCTACTAATTACAACAATTATACTACTTACCGCTACAAATAACATAATTATTCCTTAAAATTTCCAAAAAATGAAACACTTTTTAAATTTTTCTTGTACCTAAATCAAAAAAGTCCTATCCCTAAAAACATTCACCGAACTCCATAAATATTAATATCAGACCGACCATAAATTACAAGTAATCTACAGGGCGATGATTTGATAAAAGTGGCAACGCTCCTGCCTTGCCATCGATCTCAGGAGGTTAGAAGACCCATAACGTGATTTAACTGTGTCCTGACATACCTCAATGGCAATTTCCATTGAATCTTCGGTTAAACCGTTAAAAAAGTCAAATTCTTCGTCACTGGCCATTAGATCGTCGAAATGAACTACAAGTTCGGTTATCTTCCACTTCAGAAAATCAGCGAGTTTCACGGCTCCATTTCTCACCGACACCAAAGGAATCAGTTCATTTAACAT
>DAIDJA010000402.1 GCA_027451605.1 Acidimicrobiales bacterium | reverse complement strand
GGACAAAACTAAAATTTATTGAAATTATGAGAAAATTACTTTGTCTAATGGGCTCCGGCGAGATCACCCCAAATATGGTAAAAGTTCACCGTAAGATCATCTCTGACTTAGAGGAGAGCTTCCATGCACACGAAAGGATTAATGCGGTAAGTTTTGCAACCCCATATGCTTTCCAGGAAAATGTCTTGGAGCTTTCGGAAAAAATTGCAACTTACTTCAAGATTAGCCTCAATATTGATGTCCGCCCCGTTGATATATTGGGCGACTTTTTAAACGGCGATTATTTAAATGAGAATCAGGACGAATTAATTAGACAGGCAGGGAAGGCTAATTTTTTATTCGCAGGTCCGGGATCCCCAAGTTTTGCTGTTTCAAGATGGAAAAATGGGCAGTTTCCCAACGTATTAAAAGACAAATTACTCAATGGGGGAGCGATCGTTTTTTCCTCGGCAGCCGCCCTGACTCTAGGACACTTTACAGTCCCTGTATATGAAATATATAAGGTCGGAGCCAAACCATCCTGGCTTAAAGGTTTAAATGTGCTGGAAGCGATAGGAATAAAGGCGGCAGTTATACCGCACTTTAATAACGCCGAAGGTGGAAGCCACGATACCAGATACTGTTATTTGGGTCAGAAAAGACTTAACTACCTAAAAAGTCAAATGGACCAAGATACTCTGATATTGGGAATTGACGAACATACTGCAGTAATTTTCGATATTGACAATGAAACTTTCGAGGTTTACGGACTGGGGAATTTTACGGTGGAGACTTTAAATGATCGCAGAGTCTTTAACTCAGGATACAAAGGTGAGGTCGAATTATTACGTAGTTTCAACATCAATGGCCGGAGTCCTTTGGGCTCGCTGTCTGAAAATGCACAGAACTTAAAAGAAAATCTTAAAACTAAACATGATGTTGTCGATTCAAATTTAAAAACAAGATTCAAATTATTAAATTCAGAATTCAGCGAATTATTGGTTAACAATGAATTTTCCAAAGCCGGTCAACTTGCAGCTTCGATGCTAGATGAAATCAATAGCCAAGATGATATAAATTCCGATGAGCCGGAACTTAATCTCAGCACCTTAAAGTCCATACTGCTGGATATATTTGACGATTTTGAAAAGCTCGACCGACAAAGTACATATCAAATCAACTCACTCATTGAATCGCTGTCTGAAATTAGAAATCGTGCACGGCAAAACAGTGATTTTGAATTGGCGGATTTAATCAGATCAGAACTTCAAACACTAAATATACAGCTGAACGATTCGGCCTCCGGTACTACATGGACCATCTTAAAATAATAGTAAGATGTTATAGCTTAATCTTTTTTTAGGGCCAAGCCCCCATCGTCTAGCGGCCTAGGACGTCACCCTTTCAAGGTGGTAGCACGGGTTCAAATCCCGTTGGGGGTGCAAACATAACTTTAATATAAAGCTCTTAGGCAAGTGAGTCTCCAATTTTTTCCCTATCACTTTAATTTAACTCCGAAACACCATTATATTTCAAGCATTTATTGAAAAACTTTAAATCATCATAAACACAACTTTAATTCATAGCTATCGAAATAGAGCTCATCTCCTTTTTCATGGGTAAGTACCATAGAT
>DAIDJA010000401.1 GCA_027451605.1 Acidimicrobiales bacterium | reverse complement strand
TACAAGCAGATCTCCCAGATTTCCTTCCAATTCAGTGGGGAAGGGACCTGCCCCCACCCTGGTAACGTAAGACTTAGCAATTCCGATCACTCTGGAAATGTGCATCGGACCGATTCCGGATCCTACGCATGCTCCGCCGGCAGTGGGATTTGAAGAAGTTACATACGGGTATGTTCCATGATCTAAGTCCAAAAATGTTGCCTGAGCGCCCTCTAACAGAATGTTTTTGCCAACACTTAATGAGTCATGCAAGAAATCAGCAGTATCGCAAATCATCGGACCTATCTTTGGCGCGTATTCATGGAAGAACTTTTCTAATATCTCTTCGGTCTCAATTGGAAGTTGATTATAAACGCGGGTTAAAACTGCATTTTTTTCTTTAGCCATTGCTTCAAGTTTCGTTTTGAATATCTTAGGGTCCAATATGTCCTGGACCCTGATACCTATCCGGGTGGCCTTGTCCGCATAGCTCGGACCGATTCCGCGTTTTGTCGTTCCTAATTTATTTTTGCCCAGATAACGTTCGGTTATTCGGTCGATTTCGAGGTGAAACGGGAGAATCAGATGAGAGTTGGATGAAACCTTTAGTCGACTTGTATCAATACCCTGTGATTCAAGCATTGAAATTTCATCGAGCAGAACAGAAGGTTCAATTACAACCCCGTTGCCGATTACCGGGGTTATGTGGGGATATAAAATACCTGATGGAACAAGTTGGAGGGCAAAGGTTTGGTCGTCAACCACAATTGTATGACCCGCATTATGCCCACCTTGGTAGCGGACGACTATGTCCATCTCACCGGCTAAAAGGTCTGTAATCTTTCCTTTTCCTTCGTCTCCCCATTGAGTTCCAACGACTACGGTCGCCGGCAAATGATCCTCCTCGAATTAAAACTATCTGACACTTAAGATTTTACTAGATTATTCTTGACTTGTTTATATTCCTTAATTGCCGATGAATTTCGATAGTGTTTGGGAAAGCCTAATAAAATGAGATTCTCGGGCTAGAATTCCTTTTTACTGTTAATTATGGCTTAAGACTTGACTCCATTGAAATATTTCAATAATCTATTCCTACTAGGAATCGATAATTGGTTTTTGGCAATAGAATATTAGTGGTGAAAGAAAGTTTAAATAGTTTGAACAACAAATTTTACCTATTTTACACAGTTGAAACATCTTTATTTCATTACAAATCAGCAAATTTTAAATTGATTATTAATAACAACCATATCGGACAGAATAAATTAGTTTTGAAATGAAAGAAGCTTGTGGTGTATTTGGAGTATATTTTCCGGGAAGTAAGGCCTCTTATTTAACTTACGACGGACTCTTTACTTTACAGCACCGGGGTCAGGAGTCAGCCGGTATGGCAGTAAGTGACGGTCAAACCATAACGGTGTTCAAAGAAATGGGCTTGGTCTCAAATGTATTTAATGAAACAATACTTACAACTTTGGAGGGGTTTTTAAGCATAGGTCATACAAGGTATTCGACTACCGGGTCTTCAACATGGGCTAACGCTCAGCCAGCATATCGTCCCATGGGACATGTTGGTTTTGCCCTTGCTCATAACGGGAATTTGACTAACACCAATGTACTAGCGGCCAAGATTGGGATG
>DAIDJA010000400.1 GCA_027451605.1 Acidimicrobiales bacterium | reverse complement strand
ATCTTTTGAACTAATCAAACCTATTCTGTTTGATACTCTGAGCACATGCGTATCAACCGGAAGCCCCGGCTTATCAAACCAGACGGACAAAACGACATTGGCAGTCTTTCGTCCTACTCCCGGAAGCGTAGTAAGGTCATCCAAGCTTGAAGGTACTTCGGAATTAAACTCTCTGACAAGCATTCGGCTCATCTTTAGAATATTCTCGGCTTTTGCGTGATAAAAACCGGTAGACTTTATGATTTCTTCGATGTCAGAAATTTTAGCCTCTGACATCTTATTGGGCGTTCCGAAGCGCTTAAACAATATCGGAGTTACCATATTTACTCTGTCATCGGTGCATTGAGCAGATAGTATCGTAGCGGTCAAGAGTTGAAACGACGAGTCAAATTTTAATGCACACAACTTTCTTGCCGAACCCGGATACTCCTTCCATAATACTTGCCTGACAGAATTATAAAGTATCTTTAAATCAGGTTTTCCGGTCATCGATCAATTCATTGGTTACGGATAGATTAAGCCTATTTTAGATCAAACCAATTTAGATTATCACCAAAAGCTACTGTAATGTCTGCCGCCTAAAACAAAATTGGCAACAGGTACCTATAAAATATAATGAATCCGAACAAAAAACACCGGGTAGAATTAAAGAAAATAATCCCAATATTTACAGTTTTCACTTTTGATTAAATTCTATGATGGTTACGATGCAGATACAATAGTTAAAACATGTTGTCAATTTCAGTAGAGAAAAATACAGGCGAATCAAACTTAAATGAGATTATTGACCTCATTAGGCTTTCGAGTGAACATTTGCATCATAATGCACTAGGAGACCATGCCTGGTTAGATTTAGTTCAGGGAGGTCGTTCCTCGGTGGCTGGCTTCATAGCCAAAGAATATAACCATCCACACATCGTAGGGTATGCGCAGTTGTCCAAAGGATCTGACAGTTGGGCTCTAGAGTATGTAATTCATCCTGGGCACTACGATAATTGCGTAATGATTGGTACCGAACTATTGAAATTCGCTCTAAGGGATTTGGAACTCCAAGGAGGAGGACATATTCACATGTGGGTACCCAAACCTGACGCAAATTCGGATTTAATCGCTGTAAATAACAACATGACAAAAGGCAGAGTTGTTATACAGATGAAGTTAGACCTGTCCGATAAAGACTTTAATGGTTTTACTGTTTCAGACAAAAACCCGGTGAACGTACATATCAACGAAGCTTTCTACAACATAACCTATCTCAAAAATGATCAAGACGAAACTGACTGGCTTGCGTTAAATAATGCCGCTTTTGATCAGCATCCGGAACAGGGTAATTGGGACCATACAATATTAAAACAAAGGAAGAGTGCTGAATGGTTCGAAAATAGGGGTTTTCTGCTTTGCCGTGAGGCAATTACTAATGAGCTTGTTGCGTCATGTTGGGTTAAAATTCACGATCATCACGAAAACAAAGCCGGTGAGATCTATGTTATTGCCGTTAATCCAAATTATAAGGGGAAAAAGCTGGGAGAGACAATGCTTAAGGCAGGCCTGGCTTATATGAAAGGCCGAAAATTAAATCTGCCCGCTTTACTCCTGCCCGCCGCGCGGCCTCCAAAACGTGGAAAGTACCGACAATGTTGAC
>DAIDJA010000399.1 GCA_027451605.1 Acidimicrobiales bacterium | reverse complement strand
GGGTGGATTCCAGGATACCTCTACGCCGCTTGAAGTCGAGGCGACACTAGGTTGTGAAGGAGCAGATGGTGGGATTGAAACCTGAGCCCATATTGGGGCAGAGGAGGCCCCGTAACCCGCTGAACTCTCAGCTGTTATTTCAAAGGAGTAAAGAGAGCCGGGGGTAAGACCGGTAACTGAATAAGAGGTGGAAGATGACCCCGTGTCTACCTGTATTGGGGTACCTACGAGTGGATATGTCGTAATTACGTAATCAGTTACCGGATCGGCGGATGATGGGGCAGTCCAACTTAGGGTCTCAGATCCGTTTCCGGATGTTGCCTTGACTCCTTTTGGGGCAGCAGGAGTCGAAGCTGACAGGGTGATTGGAGGAGAAAGTACCTCACTGGACGTCCCATTGGCATTAACTGCCTGTACGAAGAGATCATATGAGTCCCCCGGTGTGAGAGAAGTTGCAGAATAGGACAAAGCGTTAGATGAGGTGTCATAGGTCGTCTGAGAAGATGAACCAACGGGTTCAGAAAGTACCTTGAAGTCGGTAAAATCAGATCCGTTTGTTCCGGCCCCTGACCATGAGATATTGACTGCAGATGAAGTGGAACTAACCCCAATTGTGTTGGGACCGGTTGGAATACCTGAGGATCCTGATATGGGAACTACCGCGATATAGGAGTTATTGGCTGAAAACAAAGGTACACTAATGAACAAGTTTCCATTGGGATCAGGAGTTCCCGGACCACAAATGGGATTATTCCATGCATATACCGGTGTTTTAACCATGATATAGGGACAACTTGTGTTACTCGTCTCACCCGCAATTCCATATACATGTCCCACCTGCATGTACCTGCCGAAATATGTTCCGCTTGATGCCGGGGAAAACAAGGTAGCACTTCCGGTATAATCAATAAATAAATCTCCGGCATTATCGATGCTGCTTACGCGTTCCGTGTCCACTAAAGATTCGCCAACATTGAAATTACCGGTTACAGGAGGTCCCCCTCCCATCGTATAGACGTCATCGGCTTGCATTGCCTGGCTGTAATAAGTGCCACTTGCAACAGGAATAAAGATTGTATATATATCAATCGATACATCGTTAACAATCACATCTCCCTTTGCATCCACTAATATGCTTCCGGGATTACATATTAACGTGCTCAGTGACGGTTGTCCAAACGTAGGCGGAGAATAATTGGGGAAACTGCAAGCACTGGCCTTATTGATCCCGGCAATTGTGTAGATGTAATCAGCCTTCATGCTGACTCCGAAATATGTTCCGGAAGATTGTGGGATCATGTCGATGACATCACTGCCACCGTCTGAAACGTAAATGTTCCCGGCGTTATCAACTGCAAAATAAGTATTGCCTTCAAATTCAGCAGATAGGGCAGGAACGTCATTTTCCTGGTCCCCAACGATACCGTTACCCGCAATTTGATATATGTAATCGGCGATCATGGCCTGTCCGAAATAGGTACCCGAGGTAGATGGAATCATATAGAAAGTACTGTTTTGATTATCAAACGTGTAGACGTTATCCGATGAGTCAACACCAACTAAATCATTAAATGCGCTAGCCGGAGCCGATTGGGCAGATCCGCCCAATAAACCGGATGAAGTATAGGTGGCAATTTGATAGATA
>DAIDJA010000398.1 GCA_027451605.1 Acidimicrobiales bacterium | reverse complement strand
AAATATGATGCCACACCTGGCCAGATCGCACTTGCATGGGTACTGTCTCAAAGTGAAGAATATGTACCAATCCCCGGAACTAAAAGAGTGAAATATTTGGAAGAAAATATTAAGGCTGCTGACTTTGAGCTTTCCATTCAAGATATTGAGTGGTTATCTCAAAATATAGGAAAACCTGAAGGCGAAAGATACGCCGATATGAGTACCGTTAACAGGTAAGTTTCAAATCCAGGTCTAAGAGATCAAGCCTAGGTCTAATAATATTATTCAAAAAATCGTTTCTGGATTCGACGATTCCTCAATTGAATCTCGTCTCATTCAGATTAGTGCGGTTACAACTAAAACCCGGGTGACGGCCTAAAGCTAGAATTTTATAGGACAGTTGATTGTCTTACTTTAGCTTCCGGTAAATTGCGATTCAGACTTATTAACCTGTATAAAAAGTGCCAGACCACGAAGGCTTATGCCTTTTCAAGTGACCTGCTTAAGAGATCTTCCAGAGATCGTGTCACGATAAGTGCGGCGGCTTTGTCATTCCACGGTATCTTGGCATTTTTTCCCGCAGTTGTCTCACTGATAGGAATTTTGCATCTGGTAGGTTTAAATTCAAGAGATACTTCTACCGTGGTACATTACGTTACTTTGATACTTCCGTCTGAGGCTGCATCAGTGGTGTCCGGATCCCTCAAAGCCCGTGAATCTACCGGCACGAGTTCTTTGGAAGTGGTATTCGGATCCTTGGTAGCTCTTTGGAGTCTCACCGGAGCGATGGCTTCGCTTCAGGTTGGATTGGATCTGGCTTATGAGTTGCCGAAAGATCGAAGTTTCATAAAACGAAGATTAGCGTCGATACCGCTTGTTGGCATATCAATTTTATTTGTATTGTTAATATTTGTTGATTTAATAGGCGGAACATTTTTAATTCGCCACGTTGGTCACCTGAGTGGGGTAGGGGCCGCCATTAATGTGGTCGAGGTTGTATTGGTCGTATTTAGGTTGTTGGTTGCAGTTGCGTTGGCTCTGATACTGTTGTCAATCTATTTCACCTTCGGATCGGCCAAAAAGAGTTCGATTAAGAAATTTGCGGAAGTTAAGACATTTCTGTCTCTTGGGTCGATGGTAGCCCTTATCGCTTGGGCGATATCTCTCGTCGGGTTCTCATATTATTTGGCACATTTTTCAAATACCACAAGAAGCTACGGACTTTTCGGCAGCATGATAGTGATGATGTTGTGGATGTTTATTACTGCATACTTTCTTTTTATGGGAGCTGAAATTAATTCTTTGACCGCTCAATCAAATCACAAGGGCAAAGATATTTAACCGGTAGTTTAGATTTTATTTAAGCTGTCAAATTGACTTGTCCTTTTGCATCGACTATGTTTATTTGAGTGGCATTATCTAAAAGCAAATCAAGTTCGAAGGTCGGATCTTATTCCCAGGCCGATATTTTATCCAAGAGATTTGACGGTTCAAAAGAGAAACTTGAAGTTTGGTACGACACTTTTTCCGACGAGCAGTTAGATGCCGGCTTTTGGATTCATCACGAACTTGTAAGTCCCGTCAACGGAGAGCCGTATGTTCACGGGTGGTTTGGATATTTTTTTAATAAAGAACAGGATGCCCCGAACTCCCAGGTTGGATTT
>DAIDJA010000397.1 GCA_027451605.1 Acidimicrobiales bacterium | reverse complement strand
GTCGGGCGGTCAGTGAAGTAGGGACCTCAATGGATAAGTCACGACTTGAAATTATCGGCGTAGACGGTCTTTTGGTGACTACGGCTCCGGCTCGATTGGCTGCAATAATCACTGCTGTATTGGAAAATGCATTTAGACATGGTGGTAACGGTAAAGTTGAATTAGTGGCAGATATTAATCTGCAACAGGATCTGAAGCTAGAGATTAGAGACAATGGTCCAGGAATTCAAAATATCGATCCGGAGCTACTTTTCATGCCTAAGCCACAGGTTGTCTCTGAAAATCAAGAATGGGCACCGTTGCTGGGTTTAGGTTTATTTCTGGTGCGCATGATGGCAGAGTCGTTGGGCGGGACCGTAACGTTAGCGAACAGGGATAAAAGCGGCGCAGTTTTAACCATTATCCTTCCACAGCGTCGTCGCAAAGACGTTGCGCAAGTCAAATAATTAGTAGCCGTTTAAACCGTCCAATAGATTTATCATAGTAATAATAAGAAATTAAATCGTTAATTTTGTATTGATCTGATAAACTTATGTATTGTTAGAATTGAAATTAATTTATGAGCGATCAAGCAGATACAGATTTTAATAAAGTCGCCGAAGAAGCAGTAAACGTTGTCAAACGAGGAGCTGATGTAATTCCATTGCCCGTGCAAGATTTGGTTCTTGCCATGTCAAAACATGTAGCAAATTTGAAGTCGGCGGTACAACTTCTTGAAGGAAGAATGGAGCTCAGAGATAGTTTGGCCGAAGCCCAAACTACCGCCCTAAAGCAGCCTTTAGCGGAATTGCACGAAACACTGCAAAAAGTTGCCGATACCGATTGGGGGATTAGGCGGGGTGATAAGACAATGTTTTCGGGAGCAATCGCCCTGGAGATCGAGCGCGTCGACAGGGTAATGACTGCTATCGATCAATGGTATGCCGTTCAAACTGACCCCGCATTCGTATTTGAAAGAGAAATACTGGAGCGTGCTTTCCTGTCAGAGGTCGTTCACAAAGTGGTAAATGAACTTTCTAAAGATCGCAGCGAAACGAACGTAGACGTAAAAATCCCCGAGGATCTGCAGGTAACAACTTCTGTGGATCGCTTGGCAGTTGCAATATCGGCTCTTTTGGAAAATGCAATTAAATTTTCTAACGGTGATGTTGTTGCAATCGAAGCGGGTATCAATGAGGATGATGAGTTGTGGATAGACATAGTAGATAAGGGTCCCGGATTGCAAGGTAAAGACCCCAATGATCTTTGGAAGGCCTTGTCACAAAGGGAGGGGCCGGACACGAAAGAGAATAAGGACGGACTTAGTATTGGGCTTTATATGGCCAGAATTATGATACAATCCTTAAACGGAGTTATGGAATTGACCGACGTAGAAGCCGGTGGTTTATGCGCAAGTATATTCCTTCCACAGCGTCGTACCGGCGACATCTAGGGTTATAATTTTCCTCAATTAATTATTGCTTCGAAATAATGCCATCTTTTAGATCGTATTGCAACTTCTTCAACTCCTTCTAAATTATTCTTGATCGTTGCTTTAAAGGCCCATTGAGCACGGCAGATTAAACTCATATAAGACCCAAATTATTTTTGAAGGCTTTGAATTTCTCTCGGAAAAGCCATCGATTTCAGGTAGTTTCGTTAAAATAGGTGAAGCCGTTAG
>DAIDJA010000396.1 GCA_027451605.1 Acidimicrobiales bacterium | reverse complement strand
TTCTCACTGTCAGCAAGACACAATACGCCAATTTTTCCTTCATGGAGATTTTTATGGACTTGCCAGGCGGCTTCTCCGACATTATCCAGCTTATGCACCGATGACAGTATCGGCTGAATGGCACCTCGACAAATTAACCTGTTTGCTTCATAAGCCTCTTGATAATTTGCAAAATGAGAGGATTTAATTGCCTTTAATTTCATCCAAAGGTGACGATTATCGTATTCGATCATATAACCGGATGTAGCCGCACAGGTCATGATAAGTCCACCCCGCTTAGCGATAAATACCGACGCACCCATGGTCTGACGACCAGGATGTTCAAAAACTATGTCGGGATCTTCGCCCACCAAAGACCTGACGTCTTTTCCTAATCTCCGCCATTCGGATTCGTCGGGTGTATTTGCATCTTTCCAGAACTGATAACTTTTTTCCTTTCGATTGATTACATTTTCACACCCCATATCTCTAAGCAGACCGGCTTTATCCTCTGAAGACACCACCCCTACCGGGATTCCGCCTCCGTTAAGAGCATACTGAACCGCATACCCACCGATACCTCCGGTGGCTCCCCAAATAAAAATTATGTCTCCCTGCTTCATGTCTGCCCCGTTCTTGGAAACTAGCATTCGGTAAGACGTAGAATTACAAAGGGCATTTACGGCAGCCTCTTCCCAGGTTAGGTGTCGGGGTTTTGGCATCAACTGATTGGCTTTAACCAGAGCAAGATCGGCAAGACCGCCAAAATTTGTCTCAAATCCCCAGATTCTTTGGTTGGCCGCCAGCATTGAATCATTGTGAGCGGAGGGATCCTGATCGTCAACGTAGTTGCAGTGGATTACAACTTTATCTCCGGGCTTCCAATTTCGAACAGCGGATCCGACTTTGATTACTACTCCCGAGGCGTCCGAACCTACTATATGATACGGCAAATCATGACGTTTGCCCCAAATGCTTTCTTTGCCCAAACGCTTCAGAAAATTAAAGGTTGGAAGTGGCTCAAAGATTGATGTCCACACGGTATTAAAATTAATTGAACTTGCCATAACAGCAATAAACGCTTCGTCGGGAGCCAGCTCCGGAGTTGCAACTTCTTGAATATGGATAGATTTGCGCGGGTCTTTATCGGNAGAGTCAATTGACTCGAACATAGTCTGCTCTTCTTCAAGTACTACCGCGGCTCGATAGTATTCGGGAACTTTTATTGCAGCTATTTCCTCTGAACTTGCGTTATTTTTGATGGCCTCTAGAAAGTTTTGCATAACTTCCAGAATACTTTAAAATTACAAAAGTCTTTTTTCAATATCATTTTCACTGCTTGGTTCTCATTGAAATTAACACTAATTCAGATAGGAATTTCACAATATTGTCAATTCACGGATTGACTTTAAAATTTTGAGATAAAATAACTTTTGTAAATATTTGCATTACAAATTTTCTGCACAAAAAATTATTTTGTAAAATTTTGTCTACGACTAGTCCGATGAGTTGTTACTGACGGGATTGGAAATTTCAAGGCAAATCATATAAAGTATTTATTTAATCTGTATTCATTAAATACCAAATATCTACCCACACATAAAATAACAAATAACAATTTATCCCAAAAGGAGGAGAAAATGTCCGAAGTTGTAATTGTCAACGGAGCGAGAACGCCGATAGGGA
>DAIDJA010000395.1 GCA_027451605.1 Acidimicrobiales bacterium | reverse complement strand
CAAGTCCTGTACGGCCCACCTACAATTAATGAATATATCTATTGACTGGAGATTTAACTACAACAGTAGATTGATATCAATATCAATTCTTATAAATTACTAAATTGTCAATTCGAATCCTTATTTGAAAATTAAAATCTCATAGGAGATAGAGGCGACAGGGAGAAAATGGATCCAAAATTAGTTATTCCCCACAGGGAACCGTTTTTGTACATAACCGATGTAACCGAAATTGTTGAAATGACATCCGGCTATGGGTATCTAGATTTGAGCGGTGATGAGTGGTTTTTTAAAGGGCATTTTCCTTCCAGACCTACTATGCCCGGAGTCTTGATGGTTGAAGCTTTGGCACAGCTGGGTGCCTATGTGGTGTTGAGCGATGAAAAGTATGCGGGGAAACTTCCTTTATTCGGAGGTATCGATAAGGCCAGATTTCGCAGACAAGTGGTTCCGGGGGATCGGCTGAATTTGGAGGTTTCTTTGACAAAGATGGGGTCAAAGGGAGGAACGGGGAGTGGGGTGGCCACAGTTAACGGCAAGGTTGCCTGTGAGACTCAGATGTTTTTTGTGTTGGTAAGCCAATAACTTCTTGGGGTTTTTAGTGCCGAATTTAGTAGTTGCCAGCTGGAACGTAAATTCATTAAAGGCACGTTACGGTCATGTATTGAACTGGCTCGAATCAACTTCTCCTGATATTTTATGCATGCAAGAGACCAAGCTGAGTGACGAAAGTTTTAGCTCCTATTCAGATAGCTTTCGTCGGTTGGGGTATAATTGCTACCATAATGGGATCGGGCAATACAACGGCGTCGCGATATTATCAAAGATTAAGCCAATTAAAGTTAGGATTGGTTTTAGTTCAGGAGAAGCTAATATCGGGGTGGATTACCCTGAGTGCAGACTGCTAGTCGCCTATTTTGAGACTTTTGTGCTTTACAATGTTTATGTGCCAAACGGTAGGTCCCTAGATGACATACATATGGATTTTAAACTGGAATGGCTGTCAAAACTTAGACTTGAACTTCAATCGGAAATGGTAAGTAGTCCCGACAAGGCCGTTGTGGTATGCGGGGATTTTAATATTGCCCCGACTGATGACGACGTTAAAAACATAAAAGAAATGATAGGTTCAACTCACGTTTCAAGTAAAGAACGGAATGCATTAATCGAAATTGAAAAATTAGGATTTATCGATATTGGTCTGGAATATATGAAGCAAAATTCCGTCGATTCCAAAAATCGCTTTACCTGGTGGGACTACCGACAGCTGGCGTTTCAAAAAAACGACGGAATGAGAATTGATCTGTTCCTATTGTGGATGGCTAATTTGAAAAGTGATGACCAAATGGTAGCTAAATTGATCTCGGGTTACCGACATTACAGACAAGAACGTAAAAAACCAAAGCCTTCCGATCACATTCCAATTTCAATTGATCTATCGGTTTAATCAATCTAAGTAAATGTTTTCAAATAATTGTTGAAACATTTAGGTTGCCCAATAAAGCGCTATCACTTTTAGTGTTGGATTATGTAATGTTGCATAGTAAAAATAAATAATATAACTGATTTGTTTGGATTGTGAGTCAATTAAAATTAATTGTGAGTCTTAATCAAAGGAACTAAATTGACTACCGACATGAGCGATTTCGAAAAATATTCTACGGGTGCTTTCGGACCGAATGCATGG
>DAIDJA010000394.1 GCA_027451605.1 Acidimicrobiales bacterium | reverse complement strand
TTGTCATTTGGTGTTGACCAGCTTATTGAAGCCTGCTGGCTGGAAGGATTTACCGTAACTGATGCAACCGTAAAGGGCGCGCCGGCAGGAATGATTGGCTGGCTGTTTGTAATCTGTGAGACTCCGATACTATTTACGGCTTGTACGCCAAAGACATAAGAGTCTCCGTTTATTAACTTGGTTACCGTATAGCTTGTGGAAGTTGCACCGATCGATACAGTGGATACCGTACCTGCGGTTTGATCCGTAATTGTAATCTTATATCCGGTAATTAAAGATCCGTTGTCATTTGGTGTTGACCAGCTTATTGAAGCCTGCTGGCTGGAAGGATTTACCGTAACTGATGCAACCGTAAAGGGACGCTTACTTTTACTAATAGATTTGAACTGTAAGCGTCTATTTTGACTGGAAGTAACTATATGTGAGTTGACGGTTTTGTGTGAAAAACCGATTGAAAAAATGACAATCATTAACCCTACAAGAAGTAGTATCAGACAAAGTACTAATAGGATTTTTTTCTGATTCATTTAAATTCTTTTTTAGGTTATTTGCATAATTGTGGATAAATTCATACTTACTCAATAACTCCGAGTTTTTGATACGCCTTTATCATAGGTAATTTTAAGCCTATCACAATATTTTCGTTCGCGCCTTGCCATGGTAAAATTATCAATTGATCCAGGTATCCTACTGCCACAATTAAACTAATTTACATTCGCGAAATCTGCATCATAATCGACTCAGCAAAGCTAATTGGTTGCGCACTACACCATATTGCAATAGCCATGTTGATCGAATACGACATTCTTGTCGAAAATAAAAATAGAGATTATTTCTCAAAATCTATACGCCTTTTAATTCAACGTTTTGCCGTGAACTTCCTGAAGTTATCACAATTAATTTGTAGCAAAGAAAAACACTTCATGCAATTTGTCCGATTTATTCCTGAGGGTCTCTCCACATCAGCCAGACCTTGGGCCCCTTCGGTAAATTGACTTCATCGGTTACATTGAAGCCATGTCTTTCATAAAACGGGAGATTTTTTTCCTTTGAAGATTCCAAATAAGCTGGGATCATTTGCTGATCGCACAGCTCTAGAATTGGCCTTAGCAACTGCGATCCATAACCCTTTCCTTGTTCTTCGGGTAATACTCCCAGTGTTGCAAGATAATAGTGAGGCGGACTTTTGGGATGCTTCTTTTCAAGGTAAATAACAGCTTTAAGAGCTTTTATTGTTCTGCCTCGAAGTATAGTTGCCATCGGCAAAAGTGAAATAGTAGATCTTAAATCATCGGTTTTGGCCCCCGGAGGACTCCAAATCGCAACACCCGTTTTGCTTTCATTACAAAACACATTGCCAAATTTAAAATAAAGCTTGGCCATATGAATATAGAAAAATTTGTTTAAAGCAGTTTCTCGATTTTCCTCAATAGGGAAATAATAACACGATACCGGATCATCAAAAAATGTCTTTGCCAATACCGATGACAGTAATTTCAAATCGGGCTTTTGCACTTTTATTATGGGGTCAATAGCCATGCTATATATCTTAAACCCGTATATTACAACTTTTCAATTCCGATTAACTAAAATTCAACTGAGACGATATCTTTATAAGGTTTATCCCGGTCAGATCTCCTAATTTTAGTAGCTTGTCCTGCGTTCACAAGTAAATAATTGTGGATTCAA
>DAIDJA010000393.1 GCA_027451605.1 Acidimicrobiales bacterium | reverse complement strand
TCTTGCATTCGGACAAGATTCCGGCGGAAGTTTTCCTTCTACGATTTCATCCGACCCGCCTTCAAATGGAACCCTGAGTTCCGGGATTTTAAATTCAGGCTATCAGACGATAGCCCAATATAACTCAACGGCTTTTAATTCCACGATGGAAATTAATATCTATTTTCCACAGGCGGGTGTCTACCCTCTCGAGTTGGACTATGCAGGCAAAGCAGTAGGTCCACTGGAGCTTTCTTTGGGTTCACAGGGTCCCGTACCGTCCAATATCCTGACCCCGAGCTGTCCGTCCCCGTTTATACTTCATAACTACATTAATCCCGTAGACGGTTCGACACCTTTTGTGGTATGTTCGGCTTCTGGTACGAACAGATACGTATCATTTGATCAGACCCCCATTGACGCCGATTTAACCATACCTGTCACTTCAGGCGGCAAATACCCTCTGATGGTGCAGTTAGCCGGAGGTAACGGTAATAAGACTACTTTTGAAACCACTACATTAGGTGATACCACCAACTATTTGGGACAGAGGTTAACTGATTTTAATGTATCCGACTATGCTAAATTCAATAACGCTTATTATGCAAGTTTGGGATATGCGGTACTCAATTATAGTCCCAGGGGGGTGGCTCAGTCCTGCGGACCCAATACGGAGACTGCATCCGGTATTTCATATTCCAATATGACAGATCCTAAATGCCGACCCATATCGGCCATCAGCTGCCCAAATACCAGCCAATGCATCGCTCTGGATTCGTCGGGACATGATATAGTTTCAAACGGTTATTGGCAGACTTATCTAAATACGGGGGATTCCAACGGATTTGTTGCAGTTTCCTGTGTCGATTCCGTCGCTCCCGTATTTTGTGGCGGAGTGGATGATGCGGGGAATCTCTACTACTCTATAGATGCCACCAACTACAATAAGTCCGGCAACTACAGCTGGAGTACTCCAAATAGCCAGGTAGACTCCGGAACACCCTATTCGTCCATTTACTGTATTTCATCGACGGCATGCATTTCAGGTGACACTAATGGCAACCTCATATATTTCAACGGAACTACTGAATCGTCTCCGGTCAATGACGATATGAATAACACAATAACTTCGATATTTTGTCTAAGTTCTTCAGACTGCATAGCAACTGATTCAGCCGGTCAGGTACTTACGTTTTCGGTATCTTCAACCGGGGTCATCAGTATTCCTGTGATAACCCAGGTTGCAAATGTACCCTCATTTAATACTCCGATTTCGTTAACCAGTGTCAGTTGCGTCTCGACTTCTTTATGTATCGCAGGCGATGCCACAGGAAATGTCTATGTGTCAAGCAACCCCTTTTCAACTCCTTCCGGTTGGTCCCATTTAACTCTTTCTTCGTCTCCGATTGTGACTGTAAATTGTTTTGCATCTACGTCGGACTGTTTTGTCGGCGATAATTCCGGATATGTCTATTACTCATCGGGCCCTTCTGTTTCATCTGGCTCCTGGAATACAATTGCCGCGGATCCCTCAAAGCGCTTAGGGGGACTATCCTGCTATAGCGATCAGTTCTGCGGAGTAGCTGACAATACTGATGCAATTGTTACAAGCTCGGCTCCTTCGACAAACCCCTGGACTTCTGTGACTAATAATTCGGTTAGCTGTATATCATCGACATCCTGTTTTGGAGTTGATTCAAAGGGGGACTATTTCGAGTACAGCA
>DAIDJA010000392.1 GCA_027451605.1 Acidimicrobiales bacterium | reverse complement strand
CATCTCGATAGAATTGCCTCCCCCAATGAATCTCCGTGATAGCCGTTTGTCATTGTTACAAATAAATTCGGGTTATTTGCAAAGCTCGAAATTATTTCCGGCCACTGACCTCCAACCTGTTCGTCTTGCACGGCTCCGACTAAAAATGTGGGTACGGTAATTTTTTTGGCCCAGAGCATTTCGCTTCTGGGGTTGTAATCAGCCGGAGTTCGTTGAGCGTCTGTTCCAAGGATATTACCAACCGGAGGAGTTTGAAGTCGAAGTGCCTGATTTGCCAAACACGTCTTGTCTCCGTCGGCGATTAACACCTGAGCATACTGCTGTCCTCCCTGAGGAGCAGGTTTTGCGTCGCTCCACCGTGACAGCATCCAGGAAACGGCAAAGCCCGTGTTAAGCATCCCCCCCGGGAAACCGGTATTATAAAAATCATTGACTATGCTCATTGGAGCTATTGCCGCAAGTCCCGGAGGTCTGGTTCCGGCGGCAAATATCTGTGAGAACCCGGAGAACGAAATACCTACCATGCCGACTTTGTGATGGAGCACCCAACTTTGTGAGGCCACAATTTCAATAGAGTCATAGGCGTCATAAATAGTGGGAAGATCGAACAAACCGAAGGCACCGCCCGAACATCCGCTCCCTCGCATCTGAAGACTGACTGTGGCAAAGCCTATAAGAGGTGCAATTATCGATCCGACAGCAGTAGCACTCGACGGCAACAGGGGGTTGGACGATTTTACTCCGTTTAAACCCAGCGTGGCATCCAATAGAGAAGCAGGGCCCGCGATCGGATAACCGGAGTACTCGATTACCGTTGGGAACGGTCCGTCTTTAAGAGTCTTTCCGATTGGAAGTCTTACGGTTGCAGCTAACTTAACTCCATCCCGCATTGTAATGTAGTTTAAACCCTCATGCATCTTTTGGGCAGAATAAAAACTCTGCGGAGGAATGTCTGACGGAGACAGTACTTTAAACGGTTTAGTTCCCACTACAGTCTTACCCAGATAAGATCTAAAGGTAAAATTTTGATCATACGGCAGATTTCTAATGATCAAAGATCCCAGTGCGTCAGCTACTCCATTTGCAACAATTTGATTTTGGGAATTAACAAGATACAGTTTGGTTCCCGGAACCGCACCCAATTCATATGCCTGACCTATTGAACCGTGGCCCGTATATTTGGATGTCGAAGTAATTGAAGCCATAGTTTTATAATGTACGGTGGCTTTAGTAACAGTTGTCGACGCAGAACAGTTTGACAGCAATGTGGCGATAACCGATGCAAGAACTAACAGTGTAATCAATTTAAAGGGCCGTAAATTCTTGAACTTAGCTTTTTTGGTCACTTTTCTCTCCATGTTAATTTAAAGACTGAATAGTCCGGACGTAATTATAACTTTCCTAGTTTCTTCCATGAGCTATTTACACCGTTGCAAAACAATACCGGCCTTTTAGCCATTTCCAACGCTTTTTAAAAAATTTGATTAATCCGGGTAGACGGCTGAATTTTAGTCAATATATAAATTTAACGCAATCCGTGTGGATAATGCAACTTAGCGCAACTAAATTTCCTAAAAATTTATTTTTACTTCTTAAAAGTTATTAAATTGCTTTAGTTTAAGTAATATGCTAAAGTAAAAAATAATCGCGTGCTAAAATATACTGAGAAACAATTCGCTTTCATATTTTTACTTCTTTCTATTAAGCGTTAAAGAGTCCG
>DAIDJA010000391.1 GCA_027451605.1 Acidimicrobiales bacterium | reverse complement strand
TTCAAAGTTGTTTCCCGACGCTGTAAATGCCAGGCTGACGGTTTTTTCGTATCCGAATTTAAGTCGATAGGCGCTGAAAAAAGTTACCGTGAACATTACGACAAAATAAATAACCAATGCAATTGCTACATTTAAGATCATCAACGGTTGTTTCAGAAAGTATTTACCCGAAATGCTAAAAAGCATGAAGACCGTGAAAAGCAGACCTATGGTTGCAACATGGCCAATTTTATCGCAATAGCGGCTTTCGTAGGATTCTCTGTCACTTATGTGTTCATATGTAAATCGTATGGCAACAGCCAAAACCAATGGCACCCCAAGATAAATGAGTATATTTTCGGCGATGAGTGAAAAACTTATGTCAATTTGGTTACCGTGAAGACTCAGTGCATGCGGGATAATCCATAAATATAGATACGCCAGGAACGAAAATGCCACCAGTTGGAAAATACTGTTAATCAGAACAAGCATTCCGGTAAGTTCGGAGTCTCCCTTTGCCATGTCGGACCATAAAACTACCATTGCAATGCATCTTGCAAGTCCTACCAGGATTAATCCGGTTCTAAGAGAAGAACTATTTGGCAGAAAAATCCACGCGAGGGTAAACATCAGCGCGGGTCCGACAATCCAGTTAAACAAAATAGAAAATGCAATTTCTCTAAAATTCGTAACTGTTGTTTTAAATTTGTAAAACTTTACCTTTGCAAGCGGAGGATAAAGCATTAATAGAAGGCCTACAAACATAACAAGAGAAACTCCACCGGTTAACTGAAGCGAATTTACTTCTGAGACAACGCCACCGCCGACTTTGCCTACCATTAGACCAAAGAACATAGCACCTGCTATAAGAACAGGAAGAAGTCGATCCGTAAGGTCAAGCTTTGCGCGATTCTCCGATTTGTCAGATAACGGCGGTTTTTGAGAAATTTTGATAGTCATATTTCAAATTATTTAATATTACAAATTACTTAACGGGCCACGAGATTAAAAGACAAAATCTACCGGATCGCTTCGGTAATTTTTAAGGAGTCCAAATTAACCAGTTTCAGTATCTCCGGGTTGACTGAATAATATGCCCAGGTACCCTTTTTTGACTTTTTTACAACTTCGGCATCTTTTAATATCTTTAAATGGTGAGATAACGTCGGCTGAGATATATCAACCGATTGATTTAAGTTGCATACGCATGCCGCCCCGTCTGCATTTTGCATCATCAACAGCACCAATTTAAGTCGGATGGGGTCTCCGAGGGCTTTCAGCGACGCGGAAAGTTTACTAATTTTCATCTCATCAAAGTAGAAAGACAAAGAATCTGTTTGGCACTCAAGAGTTGGTTCGATATTTTTATCGATGTTTTCTTGGTGGTGAAGGGACGGAATTATTCCTACTTCACTTGCCGCAGGAATTCGGTCCTTAAGGTTATCAAAATTTATCATTATATTTATATATTAACATATATAAATATAGATGAATATCGATTTATTGTTGATTTATTATATTTTTGTGAAAAAAACAGGCAAAGCCACTCTCACAATACCCGAGTATCATAATATATATATTGTCTGATAGAATTTAATAAGTTAGATAAGGAGGTGACCTCATGAGTGAGCTGAGTGATTCATTCGGGGTCGATGAGCATACAAGTTCGGATTTTACCGACGAGGTCGTATGTTATGCAACCTCTGACTCTTTTAATATTCAGGCGATTTCTGTTTATAGACC
>DAIDJA010000390.1 GCA_027451605.1 Acidimicrobiales bacterium | reverse complement strand
ATTAAATCGGAAGGAACCCAACAAAAACTTTTTGGCCTTAAGGGCAATACTCGAAAGCCATTACGGGAAAACGATGTCGTTAAAGTCGATAATGTTAACGTGGGTGTCGTAGTATCGGGCAACTATTCACCGGTTCTGAATGTTGGGATTGCTACAGCCTATATTAACGTTGATCTGGGTCTAAAAGCCGGCGATCCGGTTATCGTCGAATCCAGAACCGGCGACATACAGTGTCACGTAGCGGATCTTCCTTTCCTAAAACATAATAGGACAGCTAAAAATAAAAGTTAGAAAAGATAGATAAATTGCCCTCTTTTGTTCCACACACAGATGAAGATATCCAAAATATGCTTAAATTTTTAGGCTTAAAGTCTTTGGAAGAACTTTATGATCATGTACCGCAGGCGCTAATGCTAAATCACGAATTAAATATTCACGGTATGAATTCTGAATTTGATGTAATTGATTATTTAAGTCGGGTCGGGGAATACAATAAAGGCAATTTGATCTGTTTTGCCGGCTATGGTTCTTATGATCGATTAATACCTGCATCCACAAAGCAGTTATCGTCACGTTCGGAATTTGTCACAGCCTATACCCCGTATCAACCGGAGGTGGCTCAGGGCATACTGCAAGCAATCTTTGAATACCAAACTTTTATAACAAGACTTTATGGAATGGATATCGCCAACGCTTCTTTATACGACGGTGCAACTTCATTGGTGGAATCCGTAAACATTGCTACATCGTCTAAAGCCTCAAAATCCGTCGTCATATCGGATGGAGTGTTTCATAATCACAGGCAGGTTCTTGAAACTTTTGCCAGAGGAACTCAGACCAAGGTGATTACTGTTGCAGATGAATCCCTAACAAAAGGCACTATCGATTTTGACGATGACATTGCAGCGATAATTGTCCAGTCTCCCAACAGATACGGCTACTTAGTCGACCTGGACAAGATTAAAGCCGTTGCGGAAAAGTTAAATTGTCTAATGATAGTCTCGATGGACCCGATTGCCGCTGCAGTGCTTAAGTCGCCGGGAGAAGCCGGTGCCGATATTGCCTTTGGTGAGGGACAACCGTTAGGGATGCCCTTAGCCTTTGGCGGTCCTTACTTGGGACTATTTTGTTTAAAACAAGATCTTGTACGTAAACTTCCCGGGAGACTGGTCGGTCAAACCGTTGATAAAGTTGGGAAAATCTCATATGTTACTACATTGCGTTCGCGAGAGCAGGATATCCGTCGCGAAAAGGCATCATCGAATGTATGCACAAATCAGACATTAATGGCAATAACCGCTGCAATTCAACTTAGTTGGCTGGGTTCAAAAGGAATTGTAGAGGTCGCCAATAATTCATTTAATGCGGCGAGATATTTGTATGATCAGCTTAGCCGCGAAAAGTTTCAGTTCCAAAGTGATAGACCGTTTTTGTGGGAGTTCTCCATAAAACTGAAAAATTCTGTGGACAAGGTCATACTGGCTATGGCTGATGAGGGATTTTTAGCGGGAGTTAAGGCCATAAACGACATTGACGGAAGTGAATATTTGATTGTTGCCACTACGGAAAAACGAACGCGCGATCAAATCGATTCATATGTAAGTGCTTTAGTTAAGGCGGATGGTTAAATTGCAGAGCGACGAGAAAATTTTCGCAGGCGGGCAAGCCGGTTCAATTCCATTGATGGGCAAGCAAAATGAGCCTGCTATTTTTCAGTATTTAAAGTCTCAA
>DAIDJA010000389.1 GCA_027451605.1 Acidimicrobiales bacterium | reverse complement strand
AGCTGACGATAAGTTCTAAAAGCGTGGGTAACACATCAACTGCTTTTATATGGCCGTCGATTATGCCTTGGTTTTTTACACAATTTCCCGATATAATAAACGGTGCTCTCGACTGAATTATATCCAAAGAACCGTGTTCCCCCAGATATCCGCCCTTTTCGACAAAGTTATGGGCCGCACTGTGAGTGACTATTAAATCGGGGCGATCCTTGTGATCAAAAACCTGAGCGATCCTTTCGAATGCATGCGGATAGTGATTAATGCTATTTGCGGGAAACATATTCTTGCGCTGTTCTTCCAACGAATCAAATGCAGTCAGGTCTTGATTTCTAAGAGGGTCGACACCTTCAATTGACACTACCCTGAAATCTGAATTTGAACCGTCTGCTCGTTCATATACCACCTTTCCGGACGAATTCTGAACCGAATATACATTCTTGTCGATACGATTGATCACTAAGTCAACGATATGTTTCAAGGGCTCAGAACACAGGACTTCAATGGCTTTATTTTGTTGTATGGTCACAGAGCCATCTTAACCAATATCTTTACCGAATTCCAAGATCGGTGAATAAATTTAACATCACAATCCAAATTAAATTTAAACAAATTTCAACAAAAATTGACCGATTCTTTACTGACCTAACCCGAAAGCAATGCGATTAGAATTTTAAACGTTAGACCGATAGACTTAGTTGTATCATGTATCCTAATAATCGACCGACTGTATCACGACTGTATCAACTGGGACGTATAAGATACAGCCATTTACAGCGTAAATAGTCACACAAGGAATAATTATGGCAAGAAAAATACTTTTTATTACCACGGATCAGCAGCGATATGACACCCTGAGCTGCAACGGGTCAACTGTTTCAAAGACTCCTATTTTAGACAAGTTTGCCGAAGCCGGAATTCGATACCAAAGAGCCGTTCCACAAAGCGTAGTGTGTATGCCTTCCAGGGCCACGATATTAACGGGTCAGCATCCGTGCACTCACGGGGTGTGGATGAACGGAGTGCCGTTACCCAATGACGCCCCATCGGTAGCCCAAGTTTTGCATAGTAACGGTTACCGAACGGCGTTAATCGGAAAGGCCCACTTTGAGCCGTATATGGATCCGTTTAACAGATTTTACGAAAATGCGCTTTCAAGTCTGGAAAAAAGTGATCAAGAGCCCCTTCATCGCGGATTCGAACACCTAGAATTTGCCACACACGGCGCCCAAGGAAATCTCCACTACTCAAAATGGCTTAGAGAAAACCATCCCGAAGCTATCGGCAACTACTATCCGACCGTAAACATGTCTTTGGAAGTAAATTCGGATGGCGGCGGAGTGTTCGGTGGGCCTCAGGTAAAAATTAATCCAATCGACAAAAGTTGGTATCACACAGACTGGGTTGCCGATAGAACCATCGAATGGCTTAAGACGGTAAATAAAGACGAAGACTGGTTCTGCTGGATGAGCTTCCCGGATCCACATCATCCTTGGGATCCTCCGCAGTCGGAATTGAATCGAATCGACTTTAAAAATGTTCCGCTCCCTCAAGGCTATATTCAGGACGAAAATGAACGAGAACAGATTCTCAACTCCAAGCCAAGACATTGGAACTATTGGTACACGGGTAAGTTAGTTTCCAACTATGAAGCTCCGCCGAGATGGATACCGGCTTCACTAACGGCAGATCAGCTTCGAGAGATTACCGCTTTGAATGCTGTGGAAGTGGAGTTGATAGATGACG
>DAIDJA010000388.1 GCA_027451605.1 Acidimicrobiales bacterium | reverse complement strand
TGACTGAGTAGTGGTAGTGCCGGAGTTGGAGCTGTTATTTGAGGCGAGTGAATTTGATCCAAGACCGCCGGTTGCGGCAAAAGCAAATGCACTCACTCCTAAAATTGCAGCTGCTGCAATTACTATTGGTAAAATAAACCTTTTCATGAGCTTCCTTTCTCTAAAGTTTTATCCTTATTCAACCTAAGTTGAATTTCTTACTATTTACATTAAAACGCTGAGGTTTTAGCAAATTGTAATTTAATTGTTAAGAATTTGTTAATTAATTAGAATTTTACCACATTTCGAACAATTTTTCCCGGTGGAATGAATATTTATCCCTACAGTTCAAAAATTAGCCCGCAATCGTCATATAACAGCCCGGGAGAATCAAATAAATTCTTTATTGTTCCTTTGAGATACAGCACAGCCCGTTTCACAATTATTGATTACCGGATCTAGTTTAATTCGACGTTATTACAAATCCACTTACAGCTCTTTGTCTGTAGGTATCTTTATCTGAATGCAAGACTGTTATCTCGGCTGTTGACTGATTAGCCATTTTTTTTGGGATTCTTAAGGTCGAAACCAACCATCTCCCGACTCTAACATTAGACAAAACCGTCCCACTGAACTTACTATTTTCAGTGATCAATGTCAGTTCACCGGCCGAATTTGTAACGAAGTCATCTGAAGTGCCTCCTAAATCAAATATTACCGGAACTATTGAATGGGGTGCTGTAGCGCGTCTTGCATCAATTCTTTCAACTAGCTCCTGTCCGACGTAACAACCTTTTTCAAAACTTATCGAAGAGTTAACCAATTTGGGTATCTCAGCAGGAATTACATTTACATCCAGATTTGGATCGAAATAAAAGGTGGAAGTTAGAATGCTAAGTACTGAATAAAGAATCTCAAGCCTTTTAAAAGTTTTAAGATTGTCAGATTTTATCTTGAAAAACTCCGTTATGGCCTGTTCTTTTTGTTTATCCGATTCAAAAATTAATAACCTATCTTTTGCCAGCTCACTTTCAAGAAATGTATTATCAGAGACTGCCGATTTGTATTTCTCAAACAACATATTCAAGTTAGATTCTGATGAGTTTAAACAATCGAACTCAGATCGAAGATCCAAAATAAAATCTGAAATGGCTCCATTTTGAAAACTTGACAGGTATTCATCAGTTTTAGCTGTATCTATCGAAGATACCGCTAAAGCTGATTCATGAAAGTTAAGTTGAGCATTTGTTCGAATTAAAAATCGCTTCAACCGATTGTACGTAACTTCGTTATCAAATTCCGGAACTTCAATAAGATAATGGTTATCAGAAAGCAACCTGACTTTAAGCAATTGAACTATTTTCCCGACAGGGGTGAGAATCAGTGACCACTTAGAAGTTTCTACGGACACCTCTTTCATATCCTGAGTGAGTTGACCCTGCAAAAAACCATATGCATCAAGTCCTTTAACTAATATAAATCTTGAATGTTTTAAAAACACCTTTACCTTATACTTTAAAAATCGACCTTAAATTTAGTATAGGAATATGAAATACTATCGATATCAGAATCTTTATATCCGTAGTCTATTTCATTAAAGCCCTTTTTTTTGATAATCGAGATTACATTTGGTCGTCTTTAGTACAGTGTTAAATCGCATGGAATTTTATTTGGCATCCCACGCAATTTGAGCATACTTATGAAGTCACCCGATGACTATCTAAGCGCTACTTCAGTGAAATGTTGAATATTCCGGAGTAATTTACCACCGATTCCGGAGTAATTTACCACTTTTTAGCCG
>DAIDJA010000387.1 GCA_027451605.1 Acidimicrobiales bacterium | reverse complement strand
AAAGCAAAAAGTACCCGGAACATTCGGACGCTGGTGGACGCCCCAATATGATCAGGCTTGGTCGGCATTTCAACATGCGATGTCAATTCGCTATGATTCAAATCCATTGATACTGGCAACAGCGGTTACTTCATGTTCAAGTTCCACGGGAGAGCCGTTTGTTGTCTCCGTAAATAATTCAAATATTCAGACTCTTGATAAAGCTGGCTGGAGCACCCAGGCTCAAGAGAATTGTATTCAAAATATATTCTCAGATTACTCCGGCTGGAAGAAGACGTCTATTGACTTAGCTGCAAATCCACTTCCTTCATTGGTAAATGGCAAGATAACAAGCAATGATACTTTTACCAATCAAATTATTGCAAAATGCATATCTTCATATTCTCACGGAGGTCCAAATTGCATTATCGGAAACAATGATTTGAGTGACATTGTCACTCAAAACGGTGCTGCTCCTGTCTATACTGAAATCAGTAATTTATGGAATGAGGCACCGGGTACATTCACTGCTTATTTTCAAACTGTCGGACCGAACAAACTACTGTCGTGTAAGTCAATTAATATAGCAATAACCCATCATGCAAAGTCCGTTGAACTTTGGCCGCCCACTAATTTCATCAAAGGGTTTGCCGCAATACCCTTGAGTACATTGCTGCAGTGGAATTCGGGTCTTATAAACGGGAAACAAGTAAGGTGCTGACAATCTGAAAAGGTAGGACAAGTGATTTAACTTTTGAAATATGATTTGTACGGTTTTTGGTTAAGGTAAATCGAGATAGTCAAATTGTTTCAAAGCTTATGTTATTACAATTTGTTAACGGAAATATATATCAGGATTTCCCACTGAAATGTGAAGATCCTCTTTGAATGTGCCCTCGGCAGGACTCGAACCTGCGACGCACGGTTTAGGAAACCGACGCTCTATCCTCTGAGCTACGAGGGCCCTATGCAATTTTAGTTTTAAAATCTATCCTCAAAATTAATTTGCCAATTACCCCTTTTAAAAATATTTAACTTGGTGTAAGATTTTTGTTGTAGACAAGTATCTGCAGGCCGTTATTAAAAGGATTTAGGAGGAGCTATGGTAGACATTACTTCAAGCTACGAAGATTTTGACCTTCCTTTTGCAACTTCAAATTTAAATCTTTGCATGTCATGGCTGAGAATGGCTATGGAAGCAGGCAGGATAGTTTTTTGGGAATATAGTCCCGAAGAAAATGCCTTAAGGTATTACGCTGATCCTGAAAATATAGCTCTTTTGGGGCTGGATCCTCATATGACAAGCATTACACTTGAAGATCGAGTCGCATTATTTGAACCCGAAACAGCCGAGTATGCGTATAATCAAATGTTGGATGCCGTAAAGCTAGGTAAAGCATTTAAAGTCGATTATAAAATCAGAACTATGAGCGGAGACATACGCTGGATTTCCGCGCGCGCCCTTCCTCAGCCAAATGAAAAGGCCAAAGGAAAACCAAGAATTGTCGGCACTAGCCTTGACATTACGGAACTAAAAGAAGCTGAAGCCGCATTAAAAAGTGCAAATTTTTATTTGGAACACTCGAATAAAATTAAAAGCAGGTTTTTGTCCAATTTAGGCCATGAACTTCGAGGACCTTTGCATTCCATAATGGGATTGACTGATTTAATATCACAGTCCGAAAATTTAAGTGAGGACAATAGGCAAAATCTCACACAGATTAATTTAGCCGGTTCTCACATACTTACAGTATTGGATGATGTTCTCGATATTGCAAAAGTTGAGGCGGGCTTTTTCGATCTGT
>DAIDJA010000386.1 GCA_027451605.1 Acidimicrobiales bacterium | reverse complement strand
TCAGGCATATGTATATTCAAATGATAATCCCGTGGGGAACTGGGATCCGAGCGGGAAGGCACCGTTTTTATCTTCAAATTTGATGGTCTGTTCTGGATTTATAGTGTGGCTACGCCATTGCTGGGGATCAGGCCCCTACTCTCCTTCGCCTAATATACATAGATCTAGAAGCAATCGACCATGCAAGATTTCTTCGACCACTACTACTACGACCACGTTACCTCTGATCACCACTACGACTACTGCTTATTTAAGTACTAACTATGACTGGGCCCGATTGGTATTGCAGGATGGCAATTGGCCACAATCAACAAATAACGTGACTGTCATATTGCAATGGATGGCTTCAGAGCAAAGTAATTTACAGATGTGGTGGACTGGAGGCAATCTAAATCCCAGACACATTAATCCTTTGAACAATGGTTACATGTCTGGGGGTAGTGCCGGTTTGGGGTCCTATGGTAATCTCTTTGATGCCGCTCTTTATGTAGCACAAAATTTACTCCATGGGAAGGTAAATTATGGGTCGATAATCCGAGACTTACAGCAATCTGCTTCGCCAGTTGTAACTGCTATGGCGATTTGGAGTTCGCCGTGGGCTAGCAGCCACTATTCGGGTTTTTCGGCAGATTCACAATATTGGGGAAATGAATGGTATACTGGTTCGGTCGCGAAAGTATCCGCACCTGCATATTTGTGGTATCCATAGCGAATAAAGCGAGAAATGAAAATATTAGTTCTTAAAATGAATTTCCGTCAGAATAGTAGCCTTACCTATTTATTGCATCTGATGCGTTGGGTTAGTGGATGGAAGAGATTTGTAATGCTTATTTTCGCTATGAGTGCTATTATCTTTTCAAGTTGCAGCAGCAATCCCACTTTGTCAAATAACGGTTCTGGAGCTTTAATTAATCGATTGCCGATTGCAGTTAGTAATCAATTATCATCCGATAATCAGGACTCCTCAATACTGCATCCGATATCCTGCAATTTTCAAAGGTGGACAATTGTCGCCCATGGAACTTTCAACAGACACGTGTCGGAGGGTTATATCCGCTACGGTGATGTAGTTGAGCTTTATGCTTATACCTCGTTAATGCGGTCGGAGTCAATTCGTGGAAATCAAGTTATCAACCTTATTCAAGAGCACACATTTTTTTTTGGTAAAGGAGATTCCTGGCAGGTTGAAGGATCTGTTGACAAGCAGATTGGAGTACCCGTCCAATGCATAGTTGCAATTCAGTCCACCCATGCATTTATGCCTGCAGGGAGTGCTGGAAGCTAGGAGAGTGGCCGAACGGGACTGTAACCTTTTAAGACTGGCACGAAAATAAAGTAATAAATAAGGCCGTCAATATCGTATTAGCTATGTACAACGATAATATCCACGAACTCGAGCATGTCCCGATCATTGTTGAAGTTCTCTAAAATCTTCACTGACATCTAGGCTATCATTCCTGTCCGTTGGTTGTCAATTTCTAGGGCTAAAGATAAAACATGCTGGGCTAATGCGGCTGACAATTGACTCATATGCGCATATCCTTTTATTCTTATAAAGTTTCTCTGAGCAACAATCATTCCGGCCGCTATCCATCGTTTTTTCATAGAGCCGGACTCCCAATTCTTAACATTTTTAGTAAAGTCTCTAACTATTGAGAACATTGATTCAATTGAATTGGTATTGGTCAATGTTTTGGTTAAAAGTGTAATTGGGACTGTAACCATTTATTCTGAAATTACAAATATGCCAAACTTTAATAAATCAGATACGGTAAGCCCATTTTCCCAAATTCAGCCCAATAATTC
>DAIDJA010000385.1 GCA_027451605.1 Acidimicrobiales bacterium | reverse complement strand
AGCGACCTTAGTTGCACTTTCGCTGGTAATAGCTTCAGGTATTATGCTGGTTTTGGGAGGGGTCGACTGGTGGCATACCACTACAGTAGGGCATTTTGTAAACAGCCTGCATCTATGGAGTGTTGAATCCTTTATGGCTTTTATGGTTATTCATCTTTGGGGGAAATTTTGGATGGCTGCGTGGAGAAAAAAGAGAGCCCTTACCTGGATGACAGGAGTTATAGCCTTTATGTTTTCTGTAATTGAAGCATTCACCGGTTATCTGTCCCAGCAGAATTTTGACTCTCAGTGGATTTCAACCAACGGTAAGGATGCATTCAATGCGGTAGGGGTAGGATCGTTTTTTAACCTGATGAATTTCGGACAGATGTTAACATGGCACATCGTGGTTGTACCTGTGGTGCTGATTACCATAGTGGGGATACACGTAATTGCAGTGAGATTTAGAGGTGTGGTAGTGCCTTTGGATACTGAGATTAAAGAAAAGAAGTTGCAGGTCAAAGATCCAAAATTTAAAGTGAGAATCCCTTATAAGCGTTACGATATTATAAGAGAAGGGATCATAGCCGGTATAATCGTTACGATTCTCGTCGTAATACTTTCCATATCCTTTTCATCGCCGGATATGCCACCATTGACTATAAAGACTTGGGCTAATGTCGCTCCGAATGATTTTGTGGGCACAGCGGCAAGCGAATTGGCCGGAACCAGCGAAACTGCAAATTATGGTCCGCCGTACAACAACGGAACCAAAAACGTGCAGAGCCTTTTATTTTCCGGTCAAAAGATAATTGGTGTTACCGAAAAAATAGACCCCGACCAAGCATTTGTCCTGTCTCCCCTACGAGATCTTGCTCCCACCAATGTTATTTTGTCGAAGGCATTAAGTACTTTTGACAATGCTGGAACGCATCAGCAGAATGTTTGGGCTACTAATTACCTAAATAATATAGGATCGCTTAAATTTGTAAATTCAAGTCCGGTGCTGAAGCCGGGAGATTACGGACCGGTGCCGGTTTTGATGGAGTTTGAATTTCAAATTGCCAAAAACGGCCTACTTGACGGAGATTTGATATCTAACAGAAAATTTTACGGAAATGACTTCACCAAACCCCTGCTTTTCTTGGAAGACGGACAGTATTTTTCTTCGATAGCCAAACAACAACATCTCGTAGGTTCGCAGTGGGGTGTAATGAATGAAACAGGCAGTTATCCCGGTCAACCGTGGTTATGGCTATATTCACTTTGGTATCAGCTACCGGGATTCAGAAATTCGGCAAATGTGGATTTGATAGCTATTTATCTGACAGGAGTTGCAACAGCTTTACTGCTGTTTGTACCTTTTATACCGGGTTTGAGGGATATACCGAGAATCATACCGATTCACCGGCTTGTTTGGAAGAAATGGTATAAGCAAAATTATGATTCAACCACTGAATCTACATAGAAGCCAGATCTATTTATCGTCTTACCGTCTCTAAGACAAATCAGGTTAGATATAGGCGGCTGATCCAGATAGCCCAACACCTGCAGTAGATTTAAATTTGACGACCTTGAATGATTCTGAGTTTCCAGGCCTCCGGACTTTCAAGTTCGGCGGGAGTCGGAAGATTGTCATCAGCCGATAGCAATATCGGAATCCAATTTGAATTTGAGTCATCTGTTAGAGAATTTACAAAAGTATTTCCCATTTCAATAGACTCCTCATCATAGTAATATCCAAACAGTGTCTCGACAATCGGAAGCAGGTTGCTGAACTGATTTCTGTATCTTGAAGCCGCTTCATTAATTAAATTTGACTTGCCTATCGTCTTTTGATCAATAAGTTG
>DAIDJA010000384.1 GCA_027451605.1 Acidimicrobiales bacterium | reverse complement strand
GTTACGCATCAGTAAGTTCACCACCAAGGGAAGACGACTGTTCGCCGTAATCGTCGCCCTCTTCACCATCGTTGCTGGAACCGGAATCGCCGCCGCCGCGGGTGTGGTGACCCCGCTATTGAACAACCTTGGGTATTAAAATAATAGCAATAGGTTGTATCTTGGCCGTTAGGGTCACTTGTTACTGATTTGGGACCTTGAAATGAATACTGGGTAGAGGTAACATCTCCGACTTGATCCACAGTTTCAACGGTATTTGAATTGGAATCCGTGTAAGTTAAAGATGCCCCATCGGGCCATGTTGTCCCGTTGAATCTGAATACATTTCCACTGCTGTCTACAGCCAAGCAGAAAGTTGCATTTGGGCAGGTTATTGAATTTAGGGCTCCGTCTGTATCCAAACTAATTGGTGCTGACCAGGATGTACCGTTATAAGTCATGTAATTTCCGGTCTGCGCCAAGGTATTATTATCGACGGCCACACAATTGGAAACTGTGGGACAACTGATTGACGTAATATCATTGGTTGAATCAATTGAAGCGGATGTCCAATTGGATGATCCTCCGGTTGGATTGGTGGAAGTTATGACATTTCCTACACTGTCCACGGCAAGGCACAGTGTGATAGAAGGACAGGTTATTGAATTAATCTGATTTGTTGAATCAATTGAACCCGTAGGCGACCAACCCGACCCGGTATTTGTGCTTAAATATCCATTATTTGTTACTGCCAAGCAAAAAACCGGGCTGAGACAGCTAACCGATGTCAAACTTACTCCACTGTCAACAACCGTATAGGGACTGTATTGACGGGCTGCCCAACTGATTCCGTCTACGGTATCAATAACTACCGAGCCGAAGTGATTCTCTAAACCCGCAGCTACACAGTCTTGAGTTGTAACACATGATATAGTAGTCAGATTATAAATGCCCTGAGGAACTGCCTCTGAGGTAAAGACCGTACCGGACCCTTTAAGTAACTCTGCCCCCGACGAATTCGATGAGGTTCCTGTACCTACGACTAAACACACGGAAGAACTTACACAGGATATATCGCTGAATGAAGTAACGGTTGGGACCGAACCTGAGGTCCAGCTTCCGTTTGAATACGAAGCCACCGCCGCATTTGATCCCTCCAATCCTGTCGCCTCACAGACCGATGAACTTATACATGAAATTTCATTTAAAGAAGTTATATTAGATACGGTTGACTCAGTCCAGCTACCGTTATAGGAAGCTACTACATCACTTTGTCCTGATGACGGTGAGCCAACTACATCACATAACGAAGGTCCGCTACATGAAACCCAAGAAAATGAAGCCATGTTGTTGGACGAAGGCGTAATGTTCGAAAATGCGTAGTTTGATCCGTTGTAGTAATATTCAATTACAATTGGCCCGGAACTCCCCGTGCCCACAGCATAACAGTAATATGTTGTGGAACTAATACAGGACAGTGAATTGAGACCACCCGTTCCGGACGGAAGAGTCCCCTGGGAACTCCATGTGGCATTAGGCCCTAACTGAGCATTGCCCGAAACTATTATAATTCCGTCATTTGATGAATTCGAACCCGCAATCCAACAGACAGAAGTCGATACACAAGAGATCGAATTTAAGGTCTGGATGGGAGGTGTCAAATATGGAGAAGGTTCAAGAGACCAATTCGGAGCCGGGGAATCAGCATTTTGAGTCTCAAGAATCATCGGACGACCGTAAATATCATTTGAGGTCATGTAACAGACCGATGTTGACGGACATGACATAGACGTTGGGGATGAGATATCAAAATTAGCCCTTATCTGATCATATGTCGGCTCCCAATTTTGACACCTCGTTC
>DAIDJA010000383.1 GCA_027451605.1 Acidimicrobiales bacterium | reverse complement strand
TGATTTGCAGACTATTGTGACAGAGGTAAATCTGCGACAATGACATCTTCAATTACATTACTGGGAATCGGTCTGGAGTAATAAAATCCCTGAATTGTGGTACAGCCCAGTTCCTTCAGACGATTTAGTTGTTGAAGTGTCTCAACGCCTTCTGCGACTACATCAAGTTTCAGAGTTTGGGCGACTTGGATAACAGCTGTGACGATTGCTTCGTCGTCTTTGTCCTCTCCGAGCCCCATAATAAAGGACCTGTCAATTTTTACCGATTCAACTGGGAATTTTTTAAGGTAGGTGAATGATGAGTATCCGGTACCAAAGTCATCTATGGCAATCGATACCCCCATATCCTTAAAGGCCTTTAATATAGTTACTGCTTCTTCGGGATCTGCCATTAAGGTAGATTCTGTAACCTCTAAGACCAGCCTGGTTTTATTAAAGTCGAGATTAGATCCTTCAACAATGTCTTTAATTGTGTCAATGAGTGCCGAATCCAAAAATTGCCTGGGAGAAATATTTACCGACACCTTGAAAGGTTTTTCAATGGTATCGATTGACTCCCACTCTTTGGCGTGGCGTAAGGACTCTGCCAGCATCCAGTTACCTATGGCGACAATAAGTCCCGAATCTTCTGCTACCGGGATGAAATTAACGGGGGATTCAAGACCATGTTCTCGTTGCCATCTGACCAGAGCTTCAACACCGATTGCCCTACCTGTAGTAGAGTTCACAACGGGCTGGAAATGAGCGCGAAGTTCACCTTTATTGATTCCCTGCCGGAGTGCACTTTCTAATTGAAGGCGTCCCGCTACTTCAAATCCGCTTGATTCGTCCATGATCACATATCTTCTTCGACCGCGATCCTTAGCCCTGTTCATAGCTGCGTCGGCATTACGTATAATATCATCTGCCAGAAGCGTTCTGGCGGTGGATTCTGCTATTCCGACTGAAATTGATATGTGGAATGGCTCGTTGTTAATGACAATCGGTTCATCCAAACTTTTTATTAGGCGGTCGCCCAAAGATCCTAGGGCAGTTAAATCATCCGCCTCGTCACATAGCACCACAAATTCATCGCCGCCAAATCGCGCAACAGTATCTGAGGGCCTGAAGCATGCCTTTATTCTTTGTGAAACCGCAACTAAAATTTGATCTCCCACCGAGTGGTTTAATGAGTCATTTATTATTTTGAATCGGTCAATATCTGCCAAAAGTACAACAATTCTGCTCTTGCTTTTTTGACTTCTTATAAGTGCTTGCGATACTCTGTCGACAAAAAGTGCTCTGTTTGGAAGCCCCGTAAGGGGGTCATGAAGCGACTGATATTCAAGTGCCGCTTTAGCCTGTTTTGTATCGGTAATATCGCGTATTACTAATTGAACACCGGGTTCACCGTCATATATTATGGGGATTCCTATAACTTCGGCATGGATAACCTGTGCATCCAATGACAGAAGTCTGATTTCTATAGGATGCATTTCCCCGCCTTTGTCAACGGGTTCGAAGGCGGTATTTGCCAACTCTTTGTCATCGGGGTGTACCAAGTCGATGACCTGAGTCTGCCTTAGCTGATCGATAGAGGTTGCTCCAATAAGTCTGAGTGCAGCCGGATTGGCATAGACTATTGAAGTCTCTTTGTAGACTGCCATAGGTTCCGGGGATCTTTCGACCAGCCTTCGATATCTACCTTCGCTCTCCGCCAATTCAAGCAAGGCAACATGCCTGCTGGTAACATCGCGAGTAACAGCCAATATTGCATTTATTTCCGGATTGTCACTCAAATCATAAGCGGTGGTTTCGACCGTCAACCATGTGCTTTCAGGGCTTAACAGTCGATAGGAGATGGGACCGTAA
>DAIDJA010000382.1 GCA_027451605.1 Acidimicrobiales bacterium | reverse complement strand
CTGAATTTCAAGATTTACCCCGGCTGCCTTCAGAGGAACCATAATATCGCTGTAAAGTACCGCCGCATCAACGTCGTGTCTTTTTACCGGCTGTAGTGTAATCTCAGCAGACCGTTTCGGATCTTCCAAGACCTTCAGAATTGAGTCCTCTCCTTTAAGAGCTTTGTACTCCGGAAGCGATCTACCGGCCTGCCTCATGAACCATACGGGTATGCGGTTGGTCTGCTTTCCTGCGATTGTATCCAAGTAGAGCGTATTTTTTAACATTGATTTACCTTATATATAACATTATCTTTAAAAATGTTGCATATGGGGTCTCATTTTTGGATAATAATATATATGTGACCCAATCTACTGCAACTGAAACTTTACCAAAGATTCCCGGCCCCGCCGGTCTTCGTCGACCACCCGTTTTAGCGGTCGGCGTGATGATTTGGCTTGGATCAGAATTCATGTTTTTCTCCGGATTGTTCGCGGCTTTTTTTACCATCAGAGCCCATGCCGCGCATTGGCCGCCTCCGGGGACAAATTTGGATTACGTTCAAGCATCGATATTTTCCGTAATACTTTTAGCGTCTTCAGCCACGATGCAAAAGGCGGTTTTCTTAATTGAGAAGGGCCACAAAGATCAGGCAAAGAGATGGCTCATATTAACTTTTATCATGGGTTTTATGTTTGTCGGTAACCAGCTTTACGAATGGATAACGCTTCCGTTTTCGCCATCATCGAATGTATACGGTTCATTGTTTTTTATCATGAGCGGTCTTCACGGTCTACACGTGCTTTTAGGACTCGTAGCCATGCTTGGGCTTTTGGGAAGAATTTCCGGAAAAGAACCCGATCCGGGTGAAGTGTCAGTATTTCAAGGTGTTTCATACTACTGGCACTTTGTAGATTTTATGTGGATAGGCCTGTTTAGTTGTTTGTTTATATTAAGCTAGTCTTGATCGGTGGCCGTTAAAAAATGAAACTTAAAAAAGCACACTTAAAAACTTTGCTGTCCGTTACTGTTGTCATAATTATGTCAATTTTCTATGCGTTTATGATAAACGACAACACAAGTCTAAATAATTCAAATCCGGCTTCTTCGGTATCTTCTACCGTTAGCACTTCCACCGGTACCGTTTCCACGGGTACTGCGTCTACAAATGCCGGCGTTACGACAACCGGTTCACCGTCTCAGAAAGTAGTATCGGGTTCCGATTCGACCGCTGCCACTACCCCGGGGATACCACCTGCCGGAAAGCCTTCCGGGGGGGACACAAACAAAGTCACAAAGGCCAAGTTCGTCGGACCGTTGCTATATCAAGGTTCAAAAACACGTGCAACGTACTCTCAGGTCCGGGAAGGTCAAACTCTGTTTGACGAAAGTTGTTCATCGTGTCACGGTGCCAATGCTTCGGGAACCGACAGAGCTCCTAACTTAGTTGGGCTCGGTCCTGCAACGATTCAATTTTGGGTAAGCACGGGAAGGATGCCTCTGTCCAACCCCATTATTCAACCGGTGCGTAAGCCGGTTAAATTTACACCGTCCCAAATATTGGACATAGTGGCCTTTGTCTCATCTAAGGCTCCTGGAGGAGTCTTGATTCCCAATATAAAGAGCTATAACGGCGCCTCTATCGCTGACGGAGCATCACTATTCGATATTAACTGTGCCGGTTGTCACACTATTACGGGAGCCGGTGATGCGTTGGCGAGCGGAGCATATGCCCCGAGCCTTCACCAAGCGACTCCGGAACAGGTAGCAGAAGCAATTCGTACCGGTCCGGCAAATATGCCGAGATTTAATCCCGGGGTTTTAACCAATGCTCAGGTTAACAGTCTGGTCAAATACGTTACTCAGGGAGTTCAAAAGC
>DAIDJA010000381.1 GCA_027451605.1 Acidimicrobiales bacterium | reverse complement strand
TTATTACAAAAATAACGGCAATAGGACGTTTGAACCAAATAGGTATTACAAAAAGTGCCGAACAGACCAAAAGACTGATATACATGGGGATAAATATTGTCAAAGCACCTGAAACCCCCAGCATCAAAATACAAAATTCATACCTTTTGTTGTTGTATAAGCCTAAAAATATGCCTATAAAAGCCGTGATTATTACCCACTCGTAATCATTGGGAACTAGATAGCTATAATAAGCTTCAACCTTTTGATAACCCATGTTAGTGGTGTAAGGGAGATTCAAAGCGAAAGGGAACGCCCAGAAAGCCATTGCTGTACTTGCGATAACCCCTACCGTAAGCGATCTTAAAAATACGCTCAGGTAAAATCTGGGACGATTAAATACAAACACTGCCACTAATGTAATCAAAACACACAGAAGTGCACCCAGAAGATGGCTCATAGTTGCAAATATGAACAAAATTGCGCACAAAAACGAACCCCCGGCAGTCTTATACCAGCGTATTAAAGCCGCAAAGAAAAACATACTAAACAGCAAGGAGATCGAAAATGAATACTCTCCGGCGAGAGTTGAAAATATATTTCCGCCATCGATGGTATATGACTGGTTGATTAAATAAGACACCATTGCTACGGACATCATTGATGGCATTGGAAAAGGAAGACGCGCTGCCCTTCCAACACTCCAAACTGACAATGGCAATAATATGGGTCCTATGGAAATTATCAACTTAAATGCAATTACATACGGAATAACAAGGGACAAAATGGATATTAAGAGACTCGGTAAAGGAAAGTAAAAAACATTCACCGGCCAACCGTTATACCAATCAGGACTCCAGCCCGAGATTTGACCTTGTGGCAAAAGATGCATCAATACAAATCGTGGAATATCCAAATGTCCACCATAGTCCCCTCCGGTAGGAATTGAGCCGGAGAATATTAGCCTCGGCTGCATCATAATCAAAACTACGATAACAGCTACCAACATGATACATAGATCTACAAACCCGTTAATCCCCTGTCTTCTTAACCAACTAGTCATTATCTTGCCCTAATCAGCATTACAGCGGCGACCGCGTTAAAACCAATATGAGAAAATATTGTAACGCCGATGCGATTAGTCTTATAGGCAATATAGGCAAGTATTATTCCGAACAGTGCCAGGGCCGGGAATTGCAACAATTCACCGTGGACCAGTCCGAACGTCAACCCTGATACAACGATCGAAATCACAACGTAAAATTTAGTACGATCCCGGAGCGAGTCCATGAGCGCCCTCAACAAAAATCCACGAAAAAAAATCTCTTCAGCCACCGGAGCAACAAAAACCACCAACATCAATTCCAAATAAAATCCCAGATTGCTTGACGAGCCCGTCAGATTTCGAGCCGGCAGACTTAAAGAATGTTTCAAGGATTTACTCAACAATTCAAAAGGAAAATACAGTCCATCCACTAATACAAATTGACAGGCTATACCGATTAATAATCCGACTATGATGTCTTGTTTCCATTTGACAGATAGTCCAACATCCCGCCTAAACTTTTTGGAACCTCTTATTCTAGACTCCACAATAGGAGAACCAACGAAACCTATCCACAGACCAATAAACCCCGCAACCTCTTGACCCAATCTCAGCGGACCGTTAACCGACGAGAGTTTGGAATGCGTAAACTGAAGCCAAATAAGGGTAGTGATTGACTCAAATAAGACTGCCGAAAGTAAGCCGATAGCAGCATCGAATATATTAAATTTAGTTTCAGAACGCAAATACAACTTGTAGCCAATTCGCACTAATGCTTAAAAGACAAAATTCCAAGATCAAATAATGTTAATCAAAATTTTAGAACAAAATTACTGGAAAATATG
>DAIDJA010000380.1 GCA_027451605.1 Acidimicrobiales bacterium | reverse complement strand
ATAGTCTGATTAAAGGTAACTTAAGGTGAGTAAGTTATCATTAAAGTCTCAAATTCAAAAGTTATTCATGCTTTTGATTATCTTTATTTCGGTTGTTTTTTCCACCGGTTTGACCAGAACCATTGTCTCTTCAAATGCTACTGCCACTTTAATTCAGGCTATTTGGGTAACATCACAATCAGATAGCTATGTTACCCAAATTAATGCATCAAATGGCATAATAGAAAACCAGTACCCTGTAACCGGCGCTTTAAGTGTGGCCATAAGCCCCGACGGCACTACTGCGGTAGTGACGGCAAGCAGTAGTAGTGTATATGTCTTTACATCTGCTGACACTACCAGTCCCACTGAAGTAATCGACGCTACTTCTCTTACCGATGCCGTATCGGCTGCATTTCTGCCAAACGGTAACTTATTTGTTGTGGATCATTCATCTGCTTCGGTGGTTGAATATTCCCTTAATGAGAAAAAGGGAGCACTTACTGCAGTTAAAACATATTCTACGGGAACCACACCTCAGCAAGTGGCCGTAAGTCCAAACGGTAACTTTGTTGCCACCGTTAATAACGTCGGCGCATCAATAACGGTAGTTACTGTCTTAACGCAATCGGCAGTTACATACCCTGATACTTTCGGAGGAGTTACGGCTTTAGCTTTTTCGTCTGATTCTTCCACTATATGGACCGTAGCTACAACAACGCCCACCCCATCAATGGTTCCGTTTAATCTGTCAACGGATACCTTTGGAACTTCAGTTAGCCTTTCTAGCTCTATAGTGCCGACTTCAATAGTTATATCGGGCACAACAGCCTATGTTGGCTCTTCGGGAACTTACGCCCTTGAAACAATTAACCTTCTAAGTACTTCAGAGCAAAATGAGGTTAACTGGAACGCCGCAGCCGGTAAATCGGGCACGACAACCGGTTTAGCTCTGGCTAACGGGGGATCCGTGATTTATGCCTCAGACGGAACCAACTGTTCGGGGAACTGTGTGGGGATGGGAAGTATTCCGGTATCTTCGATAGGTCAGTCAGGTGTCGGAATTGAAAACATGACCCTGACGAATCTTGTCGGAAATCCATATACTTTGAATTTTCCCAACACCGATTTAGCGGTTTCTCCGATTCCCGTAAGTCAGTTTGAAACTCCCGTGTCACTTTCACCGGTAAATGTCGGATACTATTCTTTGGATTCAAGTCAAAAATTCTTACAATCTTCGGTCATTGAAAACGGGAATCCGTTATATACGAGACAGTACCCCAATATTGACTTTAATCCCAATATCACCACGGAGTGTTCGAATCAGATCGGAAGTTTAACCAATCTTAAAGACGTAGTTCCGATGAGCGACGGAACCTGTGAAACCTTAGGCGCCTCCGGACACGGCTTTTTAGCGTCATCGTGTGTTCAGTCAAGTTTCTTTGGATATTCCTTGGCTTGTGGGGCAACCGATGGACAAGGCGACATATATGAGACGAACTACAATTCGTATGCTCCCGTCAGAATTGATAATGGGAAAGCCCTACTGTCCATATCGTGTTTCAACGTCATCGCTCCTAATGAGGACATAACTTGTTTCAGCGGCGATAGTGCCGGAAACATATTTGAAACTTATTCGTCCTCGGCGACTTTTCCTTCACAGATCGAACTTAAGTCGACATTTACCGGAGTGTCCACAAAACCCATAACCGGAATTTCCTGCGCTATGGTCGCCGGCACTGTGGAATGTTATGCCGTTGATTCAGGAGGATCTGTATGGTACTATAACGGAAGTGCCTGGGAAGGCTGGACTGTTTCCGGTGGCTCCGGTAGCTTTAAAACGTCAGGATCGTATACCGCGATTGACTCTGGTAATACCCTTACTTCGATATCGTGTAATT
>DAIDJA010000379.1 GCA_027451605.1 Acidimicrobiales bacterium | reverse complement strand
AAGCAATTAGAACCAAAACAATCGCCTCAAAAATAAACCAATTTTCGTCGGAATTAAAGCTAATTGATCCGATTACCGGCCTCGGCAAATAAACTCCGTTGGATCCGTTGGCGAACCATGAACTCGGAAATATTAAATTATCAGCAAGCAAAGCAAACCCCAGCGTTAATAGGGCCATTCCCAATCCCTGTAACTTAAGCGACATCACTGCAACAATCAATCCGATGAATATGCATACAATTGTCACAAAACTAAGTGCGATCAAAACCGGAAGATTATATCTTTCTACAACTTGAGCGGTTAAAAATGCTCCGCACCCTGCAAACGTTGCCTGGGCTAAGGAGACAACACCGGTGGATCCTGTGAGCAATGTTATTGACAGAAAAATAACCGCGAGTGCACAACCCTGACACAATACAAATTTCCAATTTGATGATAGCAATCCACCAAAAGTTACCGATATGAAAGTAACCAAAACCACCGCTAAAACTGTCACTCTCAATCGGACAGGATTATATGAATAGTACTTTAGAATTGACCGCTGAGGAGGATCTACTTCTGCCATAGGATCTTTAAGCTGACCAATATTTCGAAGCTTAGGGTTGAAAAGCAAAGCAAAAACCAAGACGATAAAAGGAAGAGACGGCCTAAGTGATGAAGCCAGCGCAAAACTTTGCGGTACATACCCGGCAATTACTTCCTGCAAAATTCCCAACCCTATCGAAAATGCAAATGTAAGCGGTAGCGAGTTTAACCCACCACAGGCAGCGCCTGCGGTCCCCGCAACAACTAAAAGGGTCAAATCATATGAATTAATTTCATGCAGAATGGGGGCAAGTAGAACTCCGCTCAATCCTGCCAAAATACCTGATATGCCAAATGCGACTGAGCTTATCCTTTCGGCTGAAATACCGTTAAGCTGGGAAAGCTTTGGGCTTTCTACGACAGCCTTCATTGCAAGACCGATTCGGGAATACTTTAGCAACCATGTCAATAACCCTATGACGACTACCGTTACAATAACGGTTTGTAAGTTCTCACCGCTTATAGGGTAAGAGAATAACCTAAAATAAATTCTGTCAGTTGAAAAGAAAAATGGTTTAATTTGAGGGCTGTTCTGCCCTAAAATTGCCTGTGCAATTGATGGCAAAGCGATAAGGAGCCCCAAAACCCCGACCAATTTAACTCCGGTGGAAGAGTGTTTGAGTTTCTGAAAAAGAAGTTTATCGAAAATGACTCCAAGCAAAAAGCTAAAAAGTACGACCCAAACTAAAAATGACACCATAAAAGGCCAACCGGCGTCGTAACTATAATTAAACAAAAGACTTGCAATGAATGCCTGGGCCCCAAAGGCTAAGTTCAGCAGCCCCGAAGTTTTGTAACTTAGAACCAACCCGGATGATCCCAATGCATAGACACAACCAAAAGGTATCCCCGCAATAATGAAAATCGGCAAATTCTTCATCGTTTAAACTTATTTAACACTGCCAAATTCAACTGTTTATAAAGGTCAACTTCAATCTTTTAGACCGTACGCCTACTTTGTTGCATAAGAACCGGGAAGTCCAACTATACTATTCACGGTTTGGACTTTGGTCGGATGTGTCAAATTCGTATTAAAGCATGTAAATACGGAACCGTTAGATCCGAAACGATTCTCAAATTGACCGTTGACCACTTGCACGAAAGACTGACAATCAATTGAGCCGCTTGATGTGTGCGCTATTTTCCAATTGACCGGGGCTAAAATCCCGCCGGCCGTAAACAAACTTATTGAATTTATCGCATCTATAAGTTTTGACCTTGTCAGATCTCGACCGGCCATTTTCAAACCCTTGACAAAGAGGTATGCAGAGGCAAAACCATCCAATGAAGCTTCTG
>DAIDJA010000378.1 GCA_027451605.1 Acidimicrobiales bacterium | reverse complement strand
ACTTCATCGCTTTTGACATTTGTAACCAACCCCAAAAACTTATTACGTGCACTTAGTTTTGGAAGACTTGCCGTTCCCGAATTCAAATTGGAATTTAAAAATTCAGCGAGTTCAATCGGATCAACGGTCCGATGCCCGCCTGCGGTTCTCTCTTCTTTTAAGTATCCGTCTTTTATTAGTTTTCTGAGTCTGTCAACGCTTACGCCGAGTATGTCAGCTGCTATTCCGATACGAATATTATCCATCTATATCATTATAGCTTGATTTTACTAGTTATTACAATTTAAAATCTAGATTTATCTAGCTTTTAGAAAGTCCACCTATAATATAACTGTCTTGATTTAACCCGGAAAGAAAGCTTCTAACGGTTTCAACTTGATTTTCCTTGACAACCAAAACCATTCCGATTCCGTTATTAAAGACCAGATCCATCTCTGATTCATCCACGTTACCGAGCCTTTGAATCAGATCAAATACCGAAGGTCGCTCCCAAGCTGTCTTGTCAATCAAAGGTTTTATACCCGGAGGCAAAATTCTTTTTAAGTTATTAACCATGCCTCCACCCGTAATGTGAGCAATACCGCTTATGGAACCCCAGTGCGACTTTAAAAGTTTGGTAATGTTTCCCGCATAGATAACGGAAGGCTCCAAAAGCAGCTCTTGCAATGTGGGGAAATCCCGACCAAGCGGCCTGTCATCAAGATTTAATTTGGCGACATCAAATACTATTTTTCGAACCAGAGAGAACCCGTTTGATCTTAAGTTATAAGAAGGAAGACCAACCAGAATATCCGACAAATTGACGTTATTTCCGTCTATTATTCGATCACGCTCTACGATTCCGACTGCAAAACCGGCCAGATCAAAGTTAAAATCATCTCCACTGCCCGGATGTTCGGCCATTTCGCCTCCGACTAAAGAACAATCAGCTATTTTACAACCAGCGGCGATTCCCGATACAATGTCTTTGACTATTAAAGGATGCAGTTTGGAAATCGCAACATAATCAAGCATATAGACCGGGTTAGCTCCGCAACATACCAAATCGTCCGCACACATCGCCACCAAATCCATCCCAATTGTGTCAAATTTCCCCGCCATTGTCGCAATATATGCCTTTGTACCAACCCCATCAGTAGTGGAAACCATAACCGGCTCTTTGTAACTCTCGACTGGAACCCTATACATCCCTCCAAATCCACCGATTTTGCTCAAAATATTTTGGCTAAAAGTAGACTGGGCGATTTCTTTGATAAGTTCAACGGCGTGCTCACCGGATTCTATATCCACCCCGGAATCCTTGTAGCTTCGGACATTGTGCTTTAATGACTCGGCCAACCGAAAACCTTTAACTCTCTATATTGCAGTCGATTCAAGCGATTCCGATAGTTGTAGGTTCGACTCGATTAAATCGACCACTTCCAAAGGATATCTACCCGTAAGGCAACCGCTACAAAACTCCTTACCATCGGCTCCGATAGCTTCTGTTAAAGATTCCAACGACAAAAACCCGACTGAATCTGCTCCGATAATTGCTGCAATCTCGTTAATTTCCACGTTTGCCGCTAGCAACTCGTCTTTTGTCGGAATATCAATTCCGTAATAACATGGCCACTTAAAGGGAGGAGATGAAAATCTCATATGAACTTCTTTGGCACCGGCTTCACGCAGCATTTTAATCAAAGCAGAAGAAGTCGTTCCCCTGACAAAAGAATCATCGACCACAATAAGTCTCTTACCTGTTATATTTTCGGTTAAAGGTGATAACTTCCGCCGAACATTTTTGGCTCTTTGCTCCTGTGTCGGATATATAAATGTACGTCCAATATATCTATTTTTCACCAAACCCTGGCCATACGGTATGCCCGAATACTTGGAATATCCTTCCGCTG
>DAIDJA010000377.1 GCA_027451605.1 Acidimicrobiales bacterium | reverse complement strand
TATGAAGTCGTGGTCTGTCGACGTTTCATATCCGACATCATTTATTATCCCCTCTGGAATCAGTTGTCCTTCTACCTTGGTATGTTATGCGCTTGGATATCGGAGCCTAATTGCCACCTCGAACGCTGGAGTCGCATGGTTTAACGTGACTATACCTTTGGGAAATAATTTCAGTGGAATCGCATGCCCGTCGGTTACTACATGTTTTGCTGTCGGAAGTGATTCTAATGGCGCTGCAGTGATAAGTGCAACGACAGATGGTGGAACTACATGGTCAAACCAATTCACTGCGTCAGCGATTGTTTCCTTCTTCGGAATCGCATGCCCGTCGGTTACTACATGTTTTGCTGTCGGAAATATTAGTTCTATTACTGCGGAGATAATTGTGACGACAAACGGTGGAACTACATGGTCAAACCAGATACCACCATCTGGAGCTTCTTTTTTCAATGGAATCGCATGCCCGTCTGCTTCTAACTGTTATGTATTATCGGGCAGTAGCCTGATTGTCACTTCGAACGGTGGAACGACATGGTCAAGCCAGAATCTACCTTCAGGAACTACTAATACAGGAGCCACTTATACCACTATTATCAACTCAATCGCATGCCTGTCGGTATTAACTTGTTATGGTGTAGGGGTATATGTAAATACATACAATGCAATCACAGTGCAGGAAGACCTTGTAGCTTCAACGACGGATGGTGGAACTACCTGGTCATACCAGACCTCTTCCGGCACTAATAATTTCGCTGAAATCGCATGCCCGTCGGTTAATATATGTTACGCATTAGGAAATTATGGCGTGGATGTATCTTCGAATGGTGGAACTACATGGTCGAATCAAACCCTACCTTTAGGAACTACTAAACTCAACGGAATTGCATGTTCCTCCGTGTCGACTTGCTATGCGGTAGGGCAAGGTTCCGGAGGTCTCATAATTTCCAACAGTTGAATAATGTACTTGCTTCAATATATTGATTAGCATCACGACTTTAACACTAAATTCGTCTGATATTTTCATTTCCCCCTTTAGTGATCCTGTGAAATTATCCCTTTCATTTACGGACAACTCGTCCGATGGCTTTGTCTCACCGATAGAATATAGAATTTCAGGCATACCGATTTAGTTTTTTCCTTTTAATCGATATTAAGATTAATATTGTGATTACAGTAGCTCCGTCAATACTATCTGCAGATTTTGGTCACTTGAGTGATATGTTGGACCTAATTTCCGAGTCCACCGGGCATTGTCACCTGGATATTATGGACGGGCATTTTGTTCCAAATATCACTATTGGACCGCCGGTCGTTAAGTCGCTTAGAAAGCACTCAGAACTATATTTCGATTGTCATTTGATGATCGAAGAACCATCGAAGTATTTGGAAGCCTTTCATGATGCCGGAGCAGACCTCGTCACCGTGCATGTGGAAGTGGGGGATACCGATTCGTTACTATCTCAGATAAAAGATTTGGGAATGGACGTTGGTCTGGCGATAAACCCGGACACACCAATTGAAAAGAATTTTCAATATCTTCAATCAATTGACTTGTTGTTGATAATGAGCGTCTTTCCTGGTTTCGGAGGTCAGAAATTTATGCCGGTTGCACTTGAGAAAATCCGTAAAGCTAAAGAATATCGTCAACGGCATGGACTAGGTTTTAAGATTGAAGTTGACGGTGGAATAAATTTAATAACTGCCATTGACTGTGTCGAAGCGGGAGCTGATATCTTGGTATCCGGGTCGACCGTATTTGATTCAGGCGAACCAACTGTGGTGATTGAAAAACTTAAAGGTTTGGGTTAAATGACGATGATGAAAAAAATAGTCTCTCCCGCGGATTTCGCCCCGTTAATTTTAGTGCTACTCGGAATTCAAGATTGAGATGTCG
>DAIDJA010000376.1 GCA_027451605.1 Acidimicrobiales bacterium | reverse complement strand
GAGGATTTAAGATAGTGTTCGCTTCCGTCAAATTTCAGTCGGTTCGTATCTGATATCAAAGAAGCGGTTTGAACGCACAAAAGTGCATCGTGAGCGTCGGAATCTTCTTTTGTACAGTAATGCGAATCATTAGTAGCCAGAAGCGGGGCTCCAATCTTCTTGGCAAGCTCTATCAAATGAGGATTTGTCAGTTTCTGTTTATCAATTCCGTGATCCTGAATTTCAATAAAAAAGTTATCTTTACCGAATATGTCCTGAAAGGTCACTGCATAACTCTTGGCGGCTTCAAAATCACCGGCCAACATGGATTGTAAGACTATACCACCCAAACAACCCGAAGTTGCGATAATTCCTTTTGAATATTGAGACAGCAATTCAAAATCAAGCCTGGGTTTATAGTAATAACCCTCCAGATACGATTTTGACGAAAGTTTCATCAAATTCTTATAGCCGTCATTGTTCTCTGCAAGCATGGTCAGATGATAATAAAGCTTGCCTCCGTCGGTGGTATCTTCCATGGACTCGCTCCGCGCCTTTCGCTGAGGTCGGTCAAATCGTGAATCTTTGGCCATATAAGCTTCCAGTCCGATTATGGGATTAATATCGTTTTTTCGACATGCGGAATAAAATTCCAGAGCTCCGTACATATTGCCGTGATCGGTAATTCCGATCCCAATTTGTCCGTCTTTTTTTGCAATCTCAACGACATCTTTAATACGGGCCGCTCCGTCGAGCATGGAGTACTCGGTATGGGTATGTAAATGGACGAAACCGTCGCGGGTAGAAGTCAACCCAATTTTCCTTTCAACTCTTAATCAAACTTATGATAGCGAATAAAATGACGATAATTGATCGTCATTAATCGGTCATTTCTGTCGAGGCAATCGAGGGATCTCAAAAAATGACCGTTTGTATTTAAATTTTAGGGACACTGATGTTTGCAATCAAGCATTTAACTCATTTCCGTTAAAATTTATCTTATTTTAAAATTTTGAGGCTCTTTAGCCCTAATTTAGATAGAAAATATATCCTGTTTAAATGGGAAATACAGCCTGCGGGCTGTAGGATTGTACTACTTTACTACTTGGTTTTACTACTAAGTATTTTGTATCCCAATCCGTTTTCTAAGAAAATCAAAGGCACTGGTGGCGGCCATTTGCCTTATGCTTTCACGGGTACCATATAATTTCAGCTCTTTGGGAGTCAGATCGATATCAAAAAACTTATCTTTTTTTACCGCAATTCCGATAAATACGGTTCCGGGATCTCTGCCGTCTTGAGGTTGCGGACCGGCAACACCGCTTACCGACACACAAACATCACTGTCAAACATCTCAAGACCATTTTGGGAAAGTTCTCTGACGGCGCTGTCGCTTACAACCAATTCAGACTCAACTTTTAGAACGGAATGCTTAATTTCGCTCTGATATGCGACCATTGACCCTCTTAAGTAATCAGAAGCTCCCGGAATATCTATAAGCCTTGCCGAAATCAGGCCCCCCGTTATTGATTCAACAAAGCTGAGTGTGAGCCCACTCGAGACAAAATATTTCTGAATCACCTCTTCTATCGTCTCTCCTTTAGTGGAAAATACGCAGTCCCCCAACAGTTTAGACACTATAAAGACTTCTTCGTCAAGGGCTTGATCAAGAAGCTTACCGGCTTTGCCGCTTACGGAAATCCTGACCTTGATCCCGGTTGCCAAATTAGCCAAAAAAGCAATAGATGGAACAAAATCATGCTCCCTTTTTTGAAGCTGCTCCAGCCTTTCAAATTCTTCGGCTAATTTGTGAGCTATTGAAGATTCGCTCATTCCCCAAGTCATCACATTTGTATATTTTACGATCAACCCCGTCTCGGCTCGTGTCAACATATCGGGGATAACGGCCCTGGAGAGCATTTCTTTCA
>DAIDJA010000375.1 GCA_027451605.1 Acidimicrobiales bacterium | reverse complement strand
AAACTTTTAGGGTTAAGCAGAAATCAAATGGCAAATGCACTGGCAATCTCCCTTTGGAATGCCAATAGGCCTACGGTTCCCGGCTTTATGGCCCCTGATACCAAATTGTTCACGGCTTCTGATCCTATCGAAGCGGGTATACGCGCCGCATATTTGGCCGCTGCAAACGTTACCGGTCCTTTGGACTTACTGGATCACAGTCAGGGTTTCTTTTCGGTATTCACCTATACTCCAATCAAAAAAATGATATCGAGGCTTGGTGAGAGCTGGGCAACTAAGACACTTTCAGTCAAGAGCTACCCTGGTTGTGCTTATATCGATACGGTAATTGACGCACTTGCAGAGATTGGACCAATTGACCCTGATGACATTGACAATATCGAGATACGCGCATCTCTTCTCACCTGCGAAATGAATGAACTGTCAATAAAATATCGAACCGGACAAGATATACCAACTCCAATTAACGTTACTTTCTCTGTTGAGCTTAATGTAGCAATCATGATCTTGGCTGGTGAACTTTCGCCGCGCCAGGTTAACTCATCTTGGCTTGAACAAAATATGACCCAAATTAAAAACATCGCCGGTAAAGTATCACTAAAACATGACTGGTCGCTTACGAATTCCGTTATGAAGGCCTTCTCCAAATTGGTTCCTCCCAGCCAAATCTTTTCCGGTAACGGAATCAAAGGGATATTGAGAACGCTTGACGGTAATCGAAGATCCGGCTCAAGCTTAATAGCCTTACCCGATTTAAAAACATTACCAAGTCTGTTAAAGATAATGAAACGGTCACATTTAATTTCGTCGGGTGAATTTTGGGATCCTGAGTCTATCGAAAATTTTGCGATGGAATTTCCTGCTGTAGTAAACATTAAATTGAAAACCAATGGGAGTCTCTCTCACCGAGTCGATAACCCTTCAGGCGGTGCAGGCAACAAAATATTGCCGCCAAGTAAAGTTGCTTTAACAAAAGCAACAGAGTGGTTGGGTCCTGATGTAATTCCGGCAATTGAAAACAATGATCCAAATTTATGGAATCAGGTTGCCGGAATGATAAGTTAATGTCCTACAGCATTGATAGGATTTAAACCTCAAACAAACAGACGATGTCAATTGCGTCTTACATACAGTAATTATCAAATTATCACCCGCTTTATTGCTTATCGGTTTGTTTTTTTGCCACTTGCTTGTTTTTTTTGCAATGCTTGACAGTATCCATTTCGATCACGTTGGATTACCGGTTACGACTATATTAAACTTCTGGCAGTAGGAGATAGTGGGACCTCGGATTTATTTGGAGAAGTCCCGAGTGCCTTATCGGCAAAATTCGTAACGACACCAAACCAATAGTTCTCATTCCTATAATGATGCAGCCTATGAGCCCTCCAAATAGTCTTGTAAATTTTGTGTTTGGGTCTATAGCTGGAGTGAATCAAAAAATGTATCCATTCATAGTAAAGAAGGATTGCAAGCAAAGTAACTATCAGAGTAGATGCTTGGGTTCTCGGAAGCAATTGTATCGGCACAACCACCGAACCTAAAACCAAAGCCGTCATTACCGATTTGGGAACAAATACAAGTCTGAGATTCTTGGGGTCTTCGTGATGCATCCGATGCATTTTTGCCACCAATGGTTCATAAGTAAAACTAAATAATCTCTTGGGCTTAAAATGCAACAAGAATATATGAATTAGCCATTCAACAAAAGGCTGAAAAACCAATGTTAGTAATACCGTAATCAAATCTACGTATGAAATACGATAGAAATAAAATCTGATAGCGGCAAAAAAGATTAAAGCTATACCCAACAACCAAAAATTATATTGCCTGGAGAATAGCACAAAGGCAGACCGAAGTTTAATAGGCTCTTTAGTTCTATACTTGTCAGAAGTTGACAGTCGTGACTTATCAT